>NZ_FOXR01000027.1:0-33816 GCF_900115765.1 Caldicoprobacter faecalis
TTTTCTGGGTTTTGTACATTAGCCATCACTCTGAGGATATTTTATCACATTTTTAGCAATTCATCTCCATCTTGCAGAAGATGGGGTCTTCTTGCGTATTTGTTGATAAAAAATAACACAGAAACATAAATACGGGCAGGACTTTCCTGCCCGGGATAATCAAAACACCTTCCTGTAAATTCGCTGCAAGGCCTGCAGCACCGCGGTTACAATGAATACGGCCACGATAATCTCTGGAATCCCGTGGGTTACCGCAATCCCCATTATCACTCCCCCAACCGCCTCGGGCGCTACCCCTAGCTTTTCGGCATATTCCACCCCATGCCGTAAATAGATGGTGAGCAGCACTCCCACCGTATTGGTCAATGTCCCCACCGCTGCCGCCACCACACCTGCTACTACCGCCGAAGAATCCCTCTTCAACACGGCCTTTACACCACTGTAGGCATAATAGGAAGTGATGGCAATCAGCATACGCGGCAGGACTGCCACCATGGGATCCAAAAACACGAATTGCGCGGGATTGGCAGCCATAGTAGCAGCCTGATACATGCTGAATCCACCAAATATTAGCCCTATTATCAGACCAACGATGGGCCCTTCCACAATCGAACCGATGATAACCGGGATGTGCATGATGGTGGCTCTGGTGGGACTAAAGGGTAGAGGGATAAAACCGATGGGGGTGAGCCCTAAAATGATGGAGATTGCAGCCAGCATACCTGTAACCACTAGCCTACGAGTAGTAAGCCTCATAAACCAACACCTCCGTTCAAGTTCCAAATTTGGATACCTGACGGTATCTTGCCTCATAGAGTTGAATCTCAGTCCGGCTCTACGAGAGATACCGGCTTTTACGAGTAATATTTTAGCAGCATGATGAATAAAGTGCAAGAAAAAATTTGGGTTTTCAGCAAGGTATCCTCATAATTTGAGTTCTATTGCCTATGCGTCTAATATGGTAAAATCCCGTAATAGGGTGTTTGTACCTCTCATATACTTTCATAACCTTTGATGTTAAGGTTATTGGAAACTTAATTGATAAACCACAACCCAACGATATCTCCCTGGGAGTCGATACCAGTTGAACTGGGCAGCCGGCCAATTTCAGTATATCGCTGAAATGAATGGCATGCTGCCTTGAGCTAAAGGCAATCAGCCCGTATTCCTCCATGTAGCTCATACTACTTCCCCCATTCTTTCATTATCGCAATTAGCAGAATCTCTAATAAACCTCAAGCCTATTACTGCTCTTTGTCATGTGCTCTCTATTTTTATAACTCTGTTTCATTGCAGACAGACAATAAAAGCCCGTGGCAAAGTCACACAGGCGCACAGGCTCAATAAAACGTTCCATTATCAATATATTCTCTGATATCCGATATGTTCCAGTATAATACTTACATGCAATTTCAATACATACTGAATCTATTACCATCGTATACAAATACCACTAACTCTTTTTGAACTCAATATACCTATTTATATCCCATTTCAGACAGTTTTGCAATACATAGTATAGAAATTTAAAAATTATAAAACCGAGAACAGTTCCTGCAGTGTTCAAAAGCAAATCATCAACATCAAACGCTTTATATCTACAATTAACTAATAAAGATATAAACATCTGCATTACTTCAATACAAAGTGAAACACAAAATCCAATAATAATCACCTTCCGAACATTCATATGTTTTTTTACTATAAGAGGCAAATAAAAACCTAGAGGCATAAACAGCAGTATGTTTCCAATTATTATTTTAAACCATACAATCCAATGGGTAGCTTCAACTATATTACTAATTATCGATTTAAAGGGTATGTAATTATTTGTAATATGAATTTCTCTTAACATTTCTATTGCTTGAGGTTGTATGGGTATTGGAAAAAGGGTGATTCCAATTAACGTAAATGTGTAAACTAGAAAAGTAAACAAAATTATATGATAACTTAATGAGAACTTTTTAAAATTTATAAAAATATAAAAAAAATATACCACGAACCCAATTAAAACAAAAATATTAACTTTCAGCATTTTCCTTCTCCTTTCATAAAGCATATATAAACAAACATTTTAATAACCCTCTTTCAGTATGTTTATCGTTTCATCATGTACAAGATTTGAAACAATTCTATCTACCTGGCCCAAAAGTGTAAAATTTAACATACAAGCCTGTATATAGAATAATTCTAAACAATTCGCACCGTCAAACTCTTTTTTTTACCTGTTTTTATTTTCACATGTTTTTATCCATCTATCTTTCATTTTCTCTGAATATCTTTGTTTTTGTAGGATATTGCTAAAAAATTATAACGTAAACACCTTCTGGTAATTATAGATAACATGAGTTTTCTGATAAAATTAAATGCATAAATCAAGCAGGAGCTAAATGATAAATTTAGCGTCCTGCTCGATCTCTTGCATAGCAGATTATAATTACATCCTTTGCTGAATTGCTTAATACCGCACTTCCACGTCATACAGCCTGCAAAAACTTATACTGTGCCTTATACAGGTTGTAATACACTCCCCGCTTTTTGAGCAGCTCATCGTGATTGCCGCACTCTATGATCCTACCATGGTCGATCACCATGATGCGGTCGGCATTGCGTATGGTGGACAGCCTGTGAGCTATTACAAACGAAGTCCTCCCTTTAAGAAGCTCTTTAAGCCCCTCCTGAATCAGCATCTCGGTGCGCGTATCTATGCTGGATGTGGCCTCATCGAGGATGAGTATCTTGGGGTCTGCCAGAAGCGCCCGGGCAAACGAGATAAGCTGCTTCTGCCCCTGCGACAGGCGTGAACCCCTCTCCTGCACCTGCGTGTAATACCCGTCCTCCATTTCCTTTATAAACTCATGGGCATGAACTATCTTGGCCGCCTCTATGACCTCTTCATCAGTAGCATCCAACCGCCCATACCGGATATTGTCCATAATGGTACCCGAGAAAATAAAGGGCTCCTGAAGCATTATCCCCATTTGTTTGCGCAGCGAATACAGCGTCACATCGCGAATGTCCACTCCGTCTATAAGCACACGGCCCTCCACAGGGTCATAGAACCGGCTTATGAGGCTGACGATGGTGGTCTTTCCCGCCCCCGTAGGCCCTACCAGCGCAATGGTCTCGCCGGGCTTTACCGTAAAGCTCACGTCTTCCAATACCGGCTTTTCGGGCTCATAATAGAACGTGACGTGGTCAAACCGGACTTCACCCTTGATGGGCGGAAGCTCTATAGCGTCCTTCTTATCGGTGATATCAGGCTGTATATCCAGCATCTCAAATATGCGCTCGGTTGAAGCCGTAGCCATAAGCAGCGAGTTGTAAAAATTGCACAGATTGTTAAGCGGCTGCCAGAACCGCCATACATACCCTGTAAAGGCCACCAGGATACCGACCGTTACCGTGCCCTGATCCAGGAATTTCATGCCAAACCAGTAAATCAAGAATGTACCTATGGCCGCTATCCATTCAACCGAAGGCCAAAACAGGTTGTTTACCTTTATTGCGTTCATCCAGGCGGAATATATATCTCCACTCAGCTGGCGATAGACCTGTCGCGTCTCGGGCTCCCGTACAAAGGCCTGGGTCACCCGCATGCCCGCAAGGCTCTCGTGCAGATAAGCGTTCATGTTGGACACCTTCCTGCGCACCGTCTGCCACCTGAGCCTTATGACCTTTTTAAGCAACACTATGACCAAAGCCATCAGCGGCACCGTCACCAGCGATATCAAGGCCAGCCTGAAATGTATGGAAAACATGAAAATCAGCGCCACAATCAAAGTGAAGGCATCGGTCACAACGTTTATAATCCCGTTGGTTAAAAGGTCGCTCAACGAGTTCACGTCATTGATGATGCGCACCAGTATCTTACCGGCCGGCCTGCTGTCATAAAAGGTAAACGATAGCTTTTGTATGTGGTTGAACAGGTCCTGTCGCAGTTTGAAGAGAACCTCCTGCCCCACCACCACCATAATCCTGACCCGTTTGCGCACGCATACCATGTTTACGAAGTTGACCCCAAGAAAGATAAGCGTAATGAATGCCAGGCCAACGTAGTTGCCCTGCACCATATACTCGTCAATGGCTATCTGAAGGATGAGCGGTCCCAGAAGGCCGCACACCGATGCTACGATCATCAGCAAAAAGGTAATTACCAGCTGTTTTGTATAAGGCTTCATATAGCTCAACAGCCGCTTGAACTGCTCCATATTAAACGGCTTTTCGAGCGCCTCGTCTTCAATTATCCTCTGCCTCAGCATCGTTACATCACCTGCCTTTTTGGCTGGAATTCCTCGAAGTCCTTGTACTGCTGCCTGTACAGTTCGTAATATCTGCCCCTCTTAGCCAGCAACTCTTCATGCGTACCCCGCTCGACAATCTTACCATTTTCCAGGAATATTATCTCATCAGCGTTGCGCACCGAAGAGATGCGATGGGCTATGATAAACGTGGTGCGCCCCTTCATGAGCTTCTGAAGCGCCTGCTGTATCTGGTATTCAGTCTCCATATCCACAGCCGAGGTACAGTCATCCATAATAAGGATTTTGGGATTTTTGATGATGGCTCTAGCTATGGCAATCCTCTGCTTTTGGCCGCCCGACAGCCCCACGCCGCGCTCGCCGATGATGGTGTCATAGCCCTGAGGCATCTCCATGATGAAGTCATGAGCACAAGCAATCTTGGCAGCCTCAATCACTTCCTCCCTGGTGGCATTGGGGTTGCCGTAAAGTATATTTCCCTCAACGGTATCGGAAAACAGAAATACGTCCTGCATCACGATGCCTATCTGGCTCCTTAAGGCGCTCAGCTTCCAATCCCGCACGTCCACTCCGTCCACCAGCACTCTGCCTGCCGTCACGTCGTAAAACCTGGCTATCAAGTTTATAATAGACGTCTTTCCTGCTCCTGTAGCACCCATGATGCCTATGGTCTTCCCTGCCGGAGCGTTTATGTTTATGTTGAAGAGCACAGGCTGTTCCTTATAACAAAACGAGACGTTCTCAAACACCACATCCCCACGGAATTCGCTTGGGCAATAAGCGTCTTCTTTTTCCTTGATGGATGATCCGGTGTCCAGCACGTTAAACACCCTTTTGCCAGAAATAATGGCTTGGCTTATCACGTTGACAATCCAGCCCAGCATTCTAACCGGCATAATCAGCATCCACAGATATCCGTTAAAAGCCACAACAGTTCCCAGTGAAATCTCCCCTGTGGCAACCATCCATCCACCGTAACCTATTAATGCTACCGCACAAAAGCCGCTCAAAAACTCAATGAGCGGGAAATACTTGGACCATATAAAGCCGGCATTGATGTTTTTTTCCATATTAAGCCGATTTTCCTTTTTAAACTTCGCTATTTCATAGTCTTCCCGTGCAAAAGCCCTTACAACGCGCACTCCCGCGATGTTCTCTTGAGCTGCCGTGCTGAGATTTGCTTGCTGTTCCCGTATCTCGCTGTAAGCAGGCCCGATATTCTTGTTCAGCTTAAAAGCCGTCCACCCGATGAAAGGCAAAATAGCCAAAGTAACCAGTGCCAGTTTAACGTTCATGGAGAATAGTACAATTGAGGTACCGATGAAGTAGATGGCATTTTCCAGCAAAATGGGCAACCCGACCACCAGGAACATCCTTATACCCTCAATGTCTCCAGTCATCCTGGACATGAGCTCACCAATGCGGTTGTCATCGTAAAATGAAAATGACAGCTCCTGAAGATGGGTGTACATGCTATTGCGCAGGTCATACAGGCACCTTTGCGATACGTCCTCAAATAAATAGGACCTGATATACAAGAAGATTCCCTTGCAAACCGCGCACCCAAGAATTGCCAACAAAATTGGCAGCAGAAGTGAACGTCTGCCGCCTCGTATTACATCGTCAACCAGTATTTTAGAAAGGTACGGTGTTACCAGATTTAAACCGATAAGCAGCAATAAAAAAACGGTAGCAGCAATAAGTCGCCACTTATACCTCCAGGCATACCCCATTATTCGCTTTAAAATATCCAATAAAATTACCTCCACTCCTATTCATGATTTAAAAGCACTCACCCTTCAAGGCTCCTCAGCCATTTTAACGCTAACTTTTGCTATTATCTTTTCCTCAAGAGGGGACCTCAAATGTTGCGACATGAATAAGAGCCTGAAAAGCGAAGTGCTTGAAAAGATGAATTTATCAAAAGTCTATATTATACTAAATGACTTTTTCGATGCCGTCAACAAATGAGAGCCGTGGTAATCTGCCATATACCCTTCTGTACCCCCATCCACTGCCATTTCACGTATTTTAACCCTAAGTTGTGGCCATTTTCTCACTTTTCCTTCAAAAAATTAACATGCTCAAAATGATGTCTAAGCATTTTCCACGGCATTGACCACAGCCCTGGCAATGGCCTCGGCAGCCGCCGTACCAATGACGTTTACATCACACTCGATTTCGCCGGTCGACAGAACAAAGAGAGTATCGCCGTCTAGCATGGTATGTACAGGCCTTATGGTCAGCGCCAGGCCATCATGCGCCATGGCAGCCACCTTGTTGGCCTGCTCCTTGGTAAGGTAAGCGTTGGTGGCCACAACGCCAATGGTGGTGTTACCGGCCTCTGCATCTTTTATGGCATTGCCTTCCAGTATAAATTTCCATGTATTTATGAATTTCCCTGTTTTGGGGTCCCGGGCACCTGCCAGTATTCTCCCGGTTCCCGGCTCGACTACATCTCCCAAAGCATTTACCACCACTATGGCCCCCACCACAATGCCTCCAGGCAATCTGATGCTCGAGGTACCAACTCCTCCCTTCATGCACCCCTCCATCCCGAGTATTTTGCCGACGGTAGCTCCCGTCCCTGCGCCTACGCTGCCCTGAGGCACATCGCCGGTGCTGGCATTCAAACACGCCTCATAGCCCATCCTTTCGTCTGGACGAACGCGCCAATCACCGTACCCCAAATCAAATATCACGGCGCCGGCCACAATGGGCACCTTGGCCACGCCGGTGTCAAACCCTATTCCCTGCTCTTCCAGGTATCTCATCACGCCGCTGGCTGCAGCCAGGCCGAAAGCGCTCCCGCCGCACAGCACCACAGCATGGACCCTCTCTACCAGATTCATAGGGCGCATAAGGTCGGTCTCTCTGGTACCGGGTGCCGAACCCCGGACGTCCACGCCTCCCACCGCCCCTTCCCTGCTTATAATCACCGTACAACCCGTCTTGGCATCAAAGTCCTGCGCATGCCCCACCTCAATACCGGGCACGTCAGTAATTTTTCCATCATACATAGCCGTTCTCCCCCCTCAGTGATACATCTCCCGCCAGTATTCTCTCCACGCGGCCGTCATCCAACCTAAGCATCAAAGAGCCATCAAGGCCAAACCCTTGTGCATACCCTGAAAATTGGCCATCAACGCCAATTACCCGTATCCTTTTCCCCAATATTACCGAACGCCTCTCGTACTCTTTTAAAAGCCCAGCAAACCCATCATCCCTCAACCCCTGCAAATAACCTTTCTCCATCTCCTGCAAGATGGATTTTATTATATCCGCACGGTTGAACTCCTTGCCCTTCTCTATTCTTAAAGAGGTAGCTATATCCCTTATATCTTCGGGTAAATCCTCAAACGAAAGATTGACATTGAGCCCTATCCCCACAACGGCATAGTGTATAACCTCCGGTTCGGCATGTACCTCGGTCAAAATGCCGCACAGCTTCTTCCCACCGCATACTACGTCATTGGGCCATTTGATGCCCACATCAATCTGAGCAGATCGCTTTAAGGCATTTGCCACCGCAACGGCCGTCATAATCGTTATCCGTGGTACCTGCTGTGAAGACAGGCGGGGCCTCAATATGACTGACATCCATATGCCTTTGCCGGGTGGCGACACCCAGCTGCGCCCCAATCTTCCCCGCCCTTGTACCTGTTCATCGGCAATGACCACCGTCCCCTCACGAGCACCACTCAATGCCAGCTCCTTGGCCCGCGCATTGGTAGACCCTATGGAGGAATGTATCTCCACATTCCTGCCCAAAATGGACGTATTGAGCCCCCGGGTCAGCAGCACTTCATCGAGAATATCCGGAACCTGCCTTAAGCAGTACCCCTTTTTGGTGGACGACTCTATCAAGTACCCTTCGCTCTGCAAAAGCCTTATGTACTTCCACACGGCAGCCCGGGTGATGCCCAGCTGTCTGCTTATGTCCTCACCCGAAACGAAGTTGCCCAAATTATCAAGCAACATACTAAGTACCGCATCCCGCATAAGAATCAGCACCCTCTCTTGTGCAAAAAACCGTGTTAAACATCAGTTTTAAAGGTTATATATTTTTTAGATATCAGAAAACCGCTTAAATTAATACCAGTGCTCTCGATTTAGATTCATTATATCACGAAACAGTATCAAAAAGTACAGCCGAGATTAAAAAATAAAAACGCAGTTATCCGTTTCGGTACACATATATGGTATAATATTTATAAATAGAATACCTTGGGAACTTTAAAAACGCATCATCAACTGCTTTAACCGTCCCACCAATTCGATCCTAACTTAATGCAGCAGTCAAACGCAATTTACTGAAGCTTTTAAACCATATGGCATCACATTTGACCATCGGTTAAAAATTCCGCTTTTTACTCAGGTATGCAAAACAAAGAGATTATTATGTAAAATCAGCAAAACGATAAAGCAAGAAGGTAGGTAAAAACATGAACAATCCTCAAAAGCTCATCAAGGCCATTCAGGAAAATATAGAAAAGGTAATAGTAGGAAAGAGCGAGGTCATACGCCTTATCCTCATCGCCCTTCTGGCAGGAGGGCATGTGCTTATCGAGGACGTCCCCGGGGTGGGCAAGACCACCCTGGTATCGTGCCTGGCCCGGTCCCTCAATCTGTCCTTTAAGCGAATCCAGTTTACGCCAGACATCCTGCCCTCGGATATAACCGGCTTTTCCATGTACAACTTCAAAACCGGCGAAATGGAATTCAAGCCAGGGATGATAATGAGCCAGGTCATACTAGCCGACGAGATCAACCGCACCTCCCCCAAAACCCAGGCCAGCCTTCTGGAAGTCATGGAAGAGCATCAGGTAACAGTGGATGGGAAAACCTATTCCGTACCGCAGCCCTTCATAGTACTGGCCACCCAGAATCCGATTGAATACATAGGTACGTTCCCGCTTCCCGAAGCTCAGCTGGATCGCTTCTTCATCAAAGTGTCGATAGGCTATCCAACAAAGCGCGAGGAGATGTTCATCCTCTCCCGCTTTCAAACACGGAACCCTATGGAGGATTTAAAGCCGGTAGCCGACGCACAGCAAATCTTGGACCTTCAGCAGCAGGTCAGGCATGTAAACGTGGCCGAAGCCATAAAGGAATACATAGCCGAATTGGTTGCCTGTACGCGTGAACACAAGGACCTGACGCTGGGCGCAAGCCCCCGGGGAGCCATTGCCCTCATGCGTGCTTCCCAGGCATATGCCCTTTTGGAAGGCAGGGACTACGTCATACCCGATGATGTGCAGAAGATGGTCATCCCGGTCCTGTCCCACCGCCTGATACTCAAGCCCGAAGCGCGGCTCAAGGAAATGACGGCAGAGCGGATATTGAGGTCAATTTTAAACTCGGTATACGTGCCAGTGATCAGGCCATGAAGCCGCTACGTGTATTCATCATAGGGCTTGGAGTGCTTTTCCTAGGATTGGGGCTTTATACCGGCGAAAAGATATTCTTCATGGGATTTACAGTCATAACATCCCTGGTATTTTACGCCGTCATAACCAACCTGTGGGTGCTTACGGATTTTCGGTATCTGCAGAGGATAACCCCTGAACAGGCAACAAAAGGCGACAGGGTTTCGCTGGTGATACAGATACACAATGACAAGCCATTTATATACCCCTACATAAAGGTGTTCTATCAGATACCGCAGTCGGTTCTGACAAACGAAGTCAAAGAAGAGGTGCTGTGCATCCTTCCCTTTCGTTATGGCGAAATTAAGGAAGACTTCATATGTGATTTGAGAGGCCAGTACACGGTGGGCATTATCGGCGTGGAAGTAGGTGACCCGTTTGGCCTGTTTACGTTCTCCATGAATCTACTCAGCCGTTCATACCACAAACCCCTTCAGCTAAGCGTGGCACCAAGAGTTGTCAGGCTGTCCAGCCTTCCACTGCCTCAAATTCAAACCGAGGGCACCACCAGACAGGAATTTTTGGCCACTGAAGAGCCCGCATCCCTTAGCGACATACGCCAGTATCAGTACGGGGACCCGCTTAAAAAAATTCACTGGAAAATATCCGCCAAGCTGCAGAACCTGTACGTCAAAAACTACGAGACCAATACTCAGCCGCAAATACTCATGTTCCTGGAAACCTTCCCCTATCCATGGGAAGGGATAGCCCGTTACAAGGTGGAGGACCAGATGATAGAATGCGCTGTAGCCGTTACACACTTCATACTCTCAAACTGGCTTTCCATGCAGCTGGTGGTCTATCACAGGGAACGGCAGCAGGTCAGCGGAAGAAATCCTGGGGATTTCACCCGTTTTTTTGACTACCTGGCAGCACTACCGTTTAACAGCCCTTTTCGCATGGACGAGATACTTTCCATGGAATCTACTGGATTTAGCAAGGGCGAAAGCATAGTGCTCATCGTCCACGACATGAGCTACCGCCTATTCAACCATCTCTGCCTGCTAAAGCAGTCGGACATACACCCCCTGGTGTTTTTCGTACATTACAACCCACAGCTGAACGACGACTTAAAGCGCATAATTGAAGAGCTAAACAGGCGGGAGATTCCATGCTTTGCCCTGCACACCGATGAACGAATAGACCGGGTACTGGAGAGAGCGCTATGAGCCAAAGATCCATATCCAATCCTATGCTCAATTACATAATGAAATGGCTTATATTCACCTTCATGGTGAGCGGGCTGGCAAAGTCCATACTGGTATCTCTGGGCTTTCCCATGCCATTTTGGACCATACTGCTCATGGTAACGGCATTCTATATAGCGCTTTCTATTTATTTCTCCAGCCGCCTAACCTTAATAGCTATGACGATTGCTACGGCTACCGGTATGGGGATATATCTGAAATATTTTGCGGCCAAAAGCTGGTGGGACGACGCCCTAAACTTCTTTAAATGGCTGCTTGACTATACCCTTGGCGTGGCTTCTTTTGAACCACAATATGTCTACCCCGGCACCTGGCTTATCGTATTCATTCTATCGCTTATCATATACCTGTTGGTCATAAAGCTAGAATGGCTGTTTATATCCTTTGTGCTGTGCACCGGTATTATAGCCATAGAATGGGCTTTGGGGCATACTGAGATACTCCCCTGGCTGTGGCCTCTAGCTTTAGCGTGGATTATGCTGCTGAGCACAAAACAGTATAGGAGACTTTCGCACCAGTACAGCATGCCTGATTTCGGTGTGTGGCAGGTTTCCACGCTGCCCCTGGCAATCGCCATAGTATTGACCTCGTCAATATTTCTACCCAATGATACACGGCATCTCAAATGGGATTTCCTCGAGCGGACAGTTCAGGACATCAGCGACAGGTGGTCAGAGTGGTCAGTTTTCTCAAAGCCCAGGCAACCGTTTCGCCTTTCTCAGACCGGCTTCCCGTCTTCATCTGAACAACTGGGCGGGCCTGTAAAGATAAGTGGCGACGTGGTGTTGAGAGTAACAGCAACCGACTCGTTGTACTTAAGGGGCACCATACTCAACGAATATACAGGTAGCGGCTGGAAAGACTCGATAGACGATAAACGATATAAGCTTAGCAGGATGAGCTGGGATAATACATACCGCCAGGCATTCGACTGGGACGAACCAATATGGGAGGACCTAAGCCGAGAGCTTAGGGATCGTTTTTTTACACCTGTAAAAGCCTCTGTTACCCACGCCGGCATTGAAACCTCGGTCATATTCAACGCCCAGCGCCTAGAAGGCATCACCGTACAGAAAAGATGGGGAGGCTTCACCCCCTATTTCAACGGCAAGGGCGAAACCTTTACCTCAAGAGATATCTCGACATCAGAGAGCTATATATTGCACGTCAGCATACCCAATATTGAAGATAGAATATTTCAAAACTTTCTTGACGATTACGTCCCCATCATCGATTGGCATAAACCTATCCCTCAGCAACTTCCGTGGAACGGTGCAAACCGCCAAAAGCTGCTTCATATACAAGAGCACTATATGTCGGTCCCTGAAAGCGTTCCTTCAAGGGTTGCAGAACTGGCTCACAGCATTACCCGGGAAATAAAGACGCCTTTGGGCAAGGCGCTGGCCCTTCAAGCCTACCTGCAACAAAATTACGATTATACCCTGCAGCCCCCTTATACCCCTCCTGACGTGGACTTCGTAGATTACTTCTTATTCGAGCTTAAAAGAGGTTACTGCACCTACTTTGCCACCGCAATGGCGGTAATGGGCAGGATGGTTGGCCTGCCCACTCGCTATATAGAAGGTTTCAAGATGCCGTCTCAACCCGATGAGGGAAACCTTTACGAGGTTAGAAAGCTCAACGGCCATGCTTGGGTGGAGATATATTTCCCAAAGGTGGGATGGTTGACGTTTGACCCCACTCCCCAAACTCAACATCAGCATGGCTTAACAGGCCAACACCAAGCTCAGTATCCCGGCTACTATTGGGATGAGCTTACCTACCCATGGATGCAAGGTGAACAGACAAATATTTACCAGCCCGACATAAACGCCGAAGTAGGCAGCCTTCCCGATTCCTCCTCGTCAAACAAAATTCCATGGTTTGTAGTGGTTTTGCTGATAACGCTTATCTTAATAGGAGCAGGCGTGGCAGGACTCAGGGTGTGGGACATCCTCCGCTGGAAAAAAATAAAAAAGCTGCCCTTTGAAAAGCAGCTCAGCTATTGTTATCAGCAAATACTGTGGCTTCTTACCCTTTACGGATTCCCTATGCACAGAGGGGAAACCCCCTATGCCTATGCCCAGAGGGTGGATGCATGGCTTACAAACTCTGCCGGTACCATGTCGGACATATGCCACTTAATAGTCAAAAACCAGTTTGGGAACTACCAGCTGACCGAGCAGGAAATGGAAAGGATACGCAAATTTTATCGTAACTTAGAGGAAAACATAAAAAGCCTGCTGGGCTTTTACCCTTATACATTCAAGCTGATATCCAAACAGCTCTCTTCAAAAATCTCAAAATAAGGAAAACCTTGAACTTGAACATGTGCCAGCTCACTATCCCTGTACCTTTTGTACTTTCCCCCTTTTTTCGCTTACCATATGGATAGAGCGGCGAATCATTTCTTTAGGCTCAACCGATTCTTCCTCATGTATAGGGGATACCAGGAAAGTTATGGCTATAAACCGTATGATGGAAGAAAGTATAAACAGCATATGGTAATTGGTTAGTGGACGGCCGAAAATTACGATATTCAAATCCCTGGCCAGTTCAGCCGTAGCCTCCATGAACAGCCCGCCAAGGGCATAAGCCACTATACTGCCCACCACCGATGTCACCATTGAAAAGCTGGCGATGTAAAACGAGCGGTTTTCATCTGGTGAAAGGCTCATCACCAGATTATTGGAGGTCAAATCAATCCCACTCCAGAATATGCCGGTAAAAACGTGTATAAAAGGAATGATCATGTAATTCTCTGGAGTAGCCAGCAACCATAGAAATGGCAGGGCAGCCACTCCGGTACCGCAAACGCGCAGTACCGGCTTATTGCCAAACATATCAACCAGCATGCCCCATTTTCGTATAACGAGCATAGTAAGAATATTGCTAACTACTTGAGTATAGATGGTGATTTCCAGGTAGCTCATCTTCAAATAATCGATCATATAAGCACTAAAAAACGGCCCGGCAATATTGATACCAAATACCCATACCGCCCAAAAAATCAAATATCGCCTGAAATTTGAGTGTTGCAAAACTGCACTCCACATTTTTTTTATCGGCAACTTGTGCTGCGGCCTTACCATGGGCGGGTCATATACCCGAATGAAACAAAGAATATCCATTATAGCAAATACCGTTACCACGCTGAATACCACCGCAAAGCCTACAAAACCGCCTATGCGATCCAGTGCCCAGCTTGCCAGCACTCCCCCCACCATACCGGTAAAGGTGAACATCATCTGCCGCTGGCTGAAAAATCGGCCGCGTATTTTCAATGGAACAAGTGCCGCCATCCAGGATATAAAGGTCACGCCGTTGAAGGCACCGCCCACTGCCGAAACAAGCAAAAAGAACACTATAAGGCTTATTGTCAACCCTTTAAGCTCTTCAGGAATTATAAGAGGGAGAATCACCACAGGAATTATGGAAAGGCGCTGAAACATGCCCCCTATCAAGAACAGCTTTTTCCTGGCCCCTGTGGACTCCAGCACATAAGCCGCCAGCACCTGGAAGACACCGCTCACCACCGGAAGCGACATTAAAATGCCATACATCAGCTCGCTGACGCCAAGGGCACGAACAAAGCCAGCGAAGGGGGCGCCGTTCAGGCATACGAAAAACACTATGCCTAAACTTACCCCCCAGGCAATCCTATTGAGGTCTTCTCTTAGCTCCTGTGTAATATCCAGTTCCTTAAACAGCAAAAACCTGCCCTTCACAGCATTGAATCCCCCATTAAATATTACAGTCTAAACTCCTCGCCTTTTATAAACACCTTGTTGACATACAGCTTTTCATCCAAAATAACCAGATCAGCATCAAAACCTTTCTTTATCCTGCCCTTTTTATCTCCGATGCCTATGATGTCGGCCGGTACCTCAGTAAGCATTTTAACAGCATCTTCAAGCGGTATACCTATCAAAACCATGTTGCGCAGGGCTTGGTCCTGGGTAAGGGTACTGCCCGCAAGGTTACCTCTCTCCTTTAATCGAGCTACCCCCTCTTTTACCACTACTTCCAGACCACCCAAGACATAGTCACCATCGCCCATTCCCGTAGCTGACATGGCATCAGTAATAAGGGCCACGCTGTCGCTGCCCTTCACAGCCACCGCAATTCTCAAGGCAGCAGGATGCACATGAATCAGATCAGCGATGAGCTCCACCGTCACCCCATCCCTATCAAAAGCAGCGCCCACTGCCCCGGGTTCCCTGTGCCTCAAGGGCGACATAGCATTGTACAAGTGGGTGACGTGGGTCATCCCCCACTCGAACCCGGCCATACACTGCTCATAATTGCCCACTGTGTGTCCCATAGACACCACTATTCCTCTACCCGTTAAATAATTCACCAGCTCCTTAGCCCCTTCAACATCGGGAGCCATCGTAACCCTTTTTATGATACCCTCGTAATCCCCTACCAGCTCTCTAAAACTCTCACGGCTGGGAGCAAGTATATATTTTTCATCATGAGCACCTTTTGCCTCGGGGTTGATAAAAGGGCCTTCCAGATGGACTCCAAGAATCTGAGCCCCTTTAATATCTTTATGTAAAGCATCACTTACGGCTTTCAAGCTCTTCTTTATCTCTTCTCGCCCATGAGTTGTAGTGGTAGCCAAAAAAGCCGTAGTACCATGTGCAGCCATAAATTCAGCCATGACTTCAAGGGATTCCACGCTGCCATCCATGACGTCCCGGCCTTTGCATCCATGAACGTGGATATCTATAAATCCCGGGCATATATAATTCCCATTAGCGTCTATAACTTCCCCCTCAGCATACTTTCCTTTAGGAGCAACATCCAAAATTTTGCCATCCTCCATCACCACGTCTACGTTGCATTTCCATTCTCCCTCAAGATAAACCTTCCCACCGGTTAAAATTTTCACCGACCACACCCCCAATTAAATTATTTCATAAAAAAGCCCCCTTGGAGTCAGCAACACGCGCTTAACCCAAGGAGGTTTGTTGCCTTCAATCGCTTAGCTTGACTTTTTGCCTGCTGGCACAATGCCATCCTCAAGGTTTCTCAAGACGAAACCTTTCGGGTAGTCCTCTGATAAAGCCTGCCGGTCTGCTTTAAAGCACCAAACAGCAATGCCACCAGCACCACGTTACCCACTGTAGCGGGAAGCACAGCGGTTACAAAAGCGCCTACAAACATCTCTGCCGGAAGAACTTCCAACGCAATTGCTGCACCCAGAAACACCAGCCCGCTTATTATAGTCCCAACAATCGGCACCACAATAGAGAGGATATACATGTTGATCAATCTCTTTAAAGCATATATAAGTGCTATCAATACAGCTGTTGTAATTATCTTATCAATGAGGTTGGGTAAAAATCCCCCCGGCACGCTGGTGGTAAGGCCCGACAGCACACCGGCTGCCAGCCCGGCTACAAATCCCACTTTGACGTCCTCAAAACACAGCAGGCATAAAAACAGCATCGCCAGCAGAAAATCCGGCTTCACGGGTGTGCCTGTCGAAGGTGTGATATAATGCAACACCACCCCAATTGCAAGCAATAATCCCGCTAAAACAAAATCCCTTAAATTTTTCATATCTCCTCTCCCCTTTCTCTTCTCCTCTCGTCTCGTCTCATCGCGCCAGATAGGCCATTCTTGAAAGCCGTTCTACGGCACGCCTTTTTATATAAGCTTATAGTATCAAACCTCTAAACGGTTGTCAATAATCAAAATGATAAAGCCGTACATACTCTTTATGGATTATTGTATTTCGACGGCCACATCACCCGATCTTCTAATTTATCAAATAGTTTTTGCCAGTAAGCATCTTTTATAAAACTTTTCCCCACAGGATTCATTAATGGATCCTCCAAGTATTCTCCATGTTCGTTCCGAAATTCTTGAATAACCTTTTGTAGTGAACTCAATTTTTCTTCTAATTGAATGCGATTGAAATATTCAATTAAATTATCAGGTACTTCTATTTCATATTTGCCATGATTTATCAGTTTATATGTTTCCACATAAATTACTGAATGCATAAGCTGTATATATTGATCCGGTACTTCTAGCATATTATTACTGTTTCCATAAAACGCGTTATAGTAATCTCTTAATTCTCCAACAAAGTCAACAATCTCTTTCGCTGATTGATTTATAAAAACTAATCCTTCGATTGTTATATGCTTTTTTCAAAAACGGGCTTAAATTGATCATATAAATCCTCATTATACCTTAAAAAATAATTAATAAATTTCATATAGAAGCTTTGGTTGACAAAATCTTCCATTTTATCCTTTTGAACTTTATAATGACCTGCCATAACAGCTGTGATGATAATAATCGCCAATAAAATAAAAACAATAATGTCTTTCTTTGACACTTTCATACTAGTGGACACCCCTATCGAATAAGGACTATAAGGGGCAGAATATCATATTAACTTTAAAAATCCTACTATCACCGGATGTTTTTTTATACTATTCATTATTATATAGCAATTTACTGTTTAAAATCTACTTCATATTAGAAATATAATTTAAAGTAGGACCAAAATCTGTATAATAATCCTGTCTTCCTTCTGAATAGTAGAATATGTCAAATGTCCATCCAAATTTTGCAGTTGTATTAACGTTAGGAGTTTGAGCGCTGTCAATAGTTGAAATAGAATTGGTTATTATAAACAAATTGTCTCCATGATTTAAAACCACCTCGAATCTAAAATTACCTGTAAAAAGCATGGTTTCCTATGGTAGTAATATAGGTCCGATTTCTCACAATCCAGCTACCGCTTGCCTTAGCGGGATTGAAAAAGTACAAAGCATTTCCCACGGGTTTTGAACCGGAATAGGCCTCCTGAGCAGCACGGTAGCTCTCGCTGCTGGGCGTGTTGTATATGGTACCATCCTGTACAGGGCTAAACTGCGGTATGCCCTTATAATGTTCAAATATAACGCCATATATCGTGTTGGGAAAGCCGGAAGAACTTACGCGATTCATTATGACGCTGCCAACGGCTACCTTGCCTATATATGGCTCACCGGCAGCTTCAGCGTGTATAATTCTAGCCAACCAGAATAGGTCATCTGCCACTTTCCGGGATGAAGCATCACCACGACTGGCATACTGCTGCGATGCCATCTGGCCTGCATACAGCACGCTCTGAGTCTGAGGCCCCGCTATGCCGTCGATTCTCAATCCCTTGGCCTTTTGAAAGGCTATCACGGCATTTTCGGTGATCTTGCCGTAATACCCCGTGACATTGGCATAGAAATACCCCTGCTGTTTGAGTGCGCTCTGAAGCCGTGAAACATCCGGACCTCTCATGCCAAACTTTAAAGTACGATAACCGCTTCCATAAAGGACCGACTGGGTAACAGGGCCTGCAATCCCATCCACCACAAGCCCGTTTGCCCTTTGAAATTTCATGACCGCCTCTCTTGTAATAGGGCCATAATACCCCGTAACTCGCCAAAAAGTATAATATCCCTGGTTCTTGAGCTCTTGCTGCAGCCGTGCAACCGCCTCACCCCTGCTTCCCAGCGATAGTACAGGGTATGCAGCCCATACTCGTCCAGCGGGTAACAATAAAAACACCAAGATGATTGCCACAATGGCCAGCCTATAAATGCCGGTCCGGGATAAAATATGCCGCACTTACTCTGCACCCCCATAACCTGAATTTTATGTCGGTTACTATTATAGGGTGCGCTTGCATATACTGTCAAATAAGTAAATCTCCGTAAGACAAATTGTTAAAAAAATATTACGTAAATATTAAATGTTTTTTGCACCATTCTCCGTATAATACGTGCATACCATATTATAGTCGCATTACACAAAAATGCATAATAAAATACATGGCTTTTGTAATGGAGAACAAAAATAAATGATGCCCGTTTAAAACGGGCATTTATCGAATGATGTGCTCTATTTCTTTCCGCTGCATGAGGCTCTAATTATCAGCTGCGTCTTTAGTTCGACCATCCTGGACGCGTTTTCGCCTTCTATTTGCTCCATAAGCAGCTCAACGGCCACATCGCCGATCTCCTTCAAAGGCTGTTTTACTACTGTTAAGGGCGGTTCCACAACCTCTGAAAGCTTGCTGTCATCAAATCCGATGATGGACAACTCCCCCGGTACATCGATACCCATGTCTTTAGCACCTTTCAAAGCCCCTATGGCCATGAGGTTGTTCACGGCTATTATGGCAGTGGGAGGTTTCTCAATCCGCATCAGCTTCCTGACACATTCATACCCCCCGTCCATCTCAAGATTCCCCGACACAATGAGATTAGCATCTATCTCAATGCCCGCCATCCTGAGTGCATCCATATAGCCCCTGCGCCGGCTCTTCCTGGTTCCAGCCTCCAGACCATCTATAAAGCCTATCCGCTTGTGCCCCAACTCCAAAAGGTAGCGAGTGGCTTGCAAAGCACCTTCATAGGTATTGATGTACACCTGACTCACATTGCTAAAATGGCTACCAAAGGCTACAACCGCTATCCCATTCTTTCTGAGCTCTTCCAAATTTTTTGCGTTTATCAAGTTGTCCTCGGGCTTCACTCGCGTTGGGCTGAATATGACTCCATCCACCCTGCGGGCTATAAGGTCGTCCACGTATTGCGTCTCCTTTTCGATCATGCGCTGGGTATTGCATAAATAAGTGCTGTATCCCTTTTCGCCCAGCTTCTGTTCTATTACCTCTGCAATCTCGGTATAAAAGTTATTGGTAATGCTGGGAATAAGCAGGGCCACGGTAAAGGTACGGCGATGCGCAAGGCTCTTGGCAATCTTGTTGGGCCTGTAACCCAGCTCCCTGGCAGCATCGATTATTCTCTTGCGCGTCTCCTCCCTTACCGGGTGGTCCACGCCGTTTAAAACGCGAGACACAGTAGCTACAGAGACACCTGCTTTTTTGGCTATATCGTATATGGTAGCCAATCTCCATTGCCCCTTTCCGCTTAAATAAATTTACCATTCAAATTGCAGAGGTAATCGGTTACTTGTATTATAAATACCGCAAATCAATTTATCAAGACAAAGTACATTTAACAAATTAGCGCATCATTAATCCTTATATCCCACCGTGATAGCCTTTAAAAGCACCTTCTTGTAATCCTGCTCCAACTGCCTGATCATATCCATTTTTCCTGCAAAAAATGGGGGTTCACCCAGCCTTTTTAGAATGGATTGTTCCACCAGCGGAGGTTCAACGGCTATTTTTATATCCATGCTTTTCATCTTACCAGTCCAGTAATTGATAAGCGATACGGCATCGTGCTGTGAGCTACCCTCTCTTTCAATCTCTTGAGGCAAACCTCCCTCCTTTTTTGCCGTCATCGGTTCAGCGGCACTTGTCCTCCTGTTGCGAATGGCTTCCATAATCTGTTCCCTGTTCATTCCCCTTAACTTGAACAGCAAAAAAGGATCCCGGTCAAACTCCTGGGCGAGGATATAATAAACTGCTGCTATGTGCTTGCAGGGGTTGGCCCCGTCGGGACAGGTACAGTGGGCAGACAGGTCCATGGCATACCTGGGGAACAGGGAAACTTCCAGCGAAGAAAAGGCCTCCTCGATATTGACAGGCATCTCGCCCGCCAGAAGTTTTGCCGAAAATATCGCTTTACTGGCCAGAGCATCCAATACCTGGTCCCATTCATACTGCGACAGGGTTTTCATGGAAATCTCCACTTTATAGGGAGTTTTCCTACTGCCCTGTACATGGGCTTTTACCCTTCCAGGAGATATCTCTACATCAAGCACATTTCCGTTCCTTGCATAGGCTCTACCGCGCGTCAAACGACTATCCCAGCCAAAGGACTCCAAAGCCTCCAGCCATTGCTTAGCCCACCAGCTGGAGCCAAAGCCCTTTTTCCCCCTTGACGCCATCATCTGCCCCTCCTATTCATTCCGTACAGCCTCGCTTTCAAGAGCAAACAAATTTCTCAGCTCATCATCGCTGAGTTCAGTAAGCCATGCCTCTCCAGTACCCACCACTTTATCGGCCAAATCCTTTTTCCTTTCAATGAGCATGTCGATTTTTTCCTCCAGCGTACCTATACAGATGTATTTGTGCACCTGTACGTTTTTGTGCTGTCCGATTCTAAAAGCGCGATCAGTGGCCTGGTTCTCCACAGCGGGATTCCACCACCTGTCAAAATGGAAAACATGGTTTGCCTGCGTAAGGTTCAACCCCACCCCTCCTGCTTTCAAGGATAGCACGAATATATCGGGGCCTTCTTTGGTTTGAAACCGCTCTATCATATGGTCCCGTTCATCCTTTCGGACACCTCCGTGGAGAAACAACACCTCCCGTCGAAATGCCCTTTGCAGATACGTCTGGAGCATCTTCCCCATTTTGGCATACTGGGTAAATATAAGCGCTTTATCCCCTTCGCTCAATATCTCGTCAAGCATCTCAACCAAGCGCATAAGCTTGCCCGACCTGTTGTCAAGTAAGCTGCCGTCACCTAAAAACAGAGCGGGGTGATCGCAAATCTGCTTGAGCTTAGTGAGCAACGACAGAATCAATCCCCTGCGCTCGATACCCGTCGACGCGGCTATACGCTCCATGGTTTCCTCCACTACCGCTTGATACAAAGTGGCCTGCTCTTTGGTCAGGGTACAGTAAACCTTGTTTTCCTGTTTGAGCGGCAGGTCCTGAATGATGGCGGGATCGGTTTTTACACGCCTCAATATAAAAGGCTTGATCAGCTGCTTGAGCTGCCAGGCACGCCTTTCGTCCCCATGCTTTTCAATTGGAATGACAAACTTCCTGCGAAAACTCTCACGGCTACCTAGATACCCGGGATTTAAGAACTCCATAATAGACCAAAGCTCCATTAGTCGGTTTTCTATAGGAGTTCCCGTAAGAGCAATCCTGTATTCGCTCTTCAGTTTACGTACGCTCTGAGCCTGCTTGGTGGAAGGGTTCTTTATGTTTTGTGCCTCATCCAGCACTATACCCTTCCAATTGACCATGGCCAGGATATCCAAATCCCTGTGTACCAGATTATAAGTGCTTATAACCAGGTCGTGACGGGATGCCTTTTCGACGAACTCCTTACCCGTGGCCCTATCGGTGCCGTGGTGAATAAACGTCTTCAAGCCGGGAGCAAAGCGTGCTACTTCACGCATCCAGTTGCCCACCACCGAAGTGGGACATATGAGCAGCGTAGGCCCTCTCACCCCTAGGCATTCCCTCTCATAAAGCAGCAGCGCAATCACCTGAACCGTCTTGCCCAGCCCCATATCGTCAGCCAGGCAGGCACCAAAGCCTCGCTTTCTTAAAAAAGCCAGCCAGGAAAACCCACGAATCTGATACGGTCTCAATTTCCCACAGAAACCCGGTGGGGTATCGAGGATGGTATACGATTCACTGCCCGCCAATCCCTGCAGAAAGGTATGCAGCCACCCCTCAGAATCTATACCGGTGATGTCCGGACCATCGTCCTCAACATACATCACCATCCCAAGGGCTTCTTTAAGCGATACCTCCTTTACACCTTTCTGCCTCTCCAGCCACCTTATCACGGCTTCCATATCCCTCGGATTGAGTTCCACCCATTGCCCACGAATGCGCACCAGTGGTTTCTTCAGTGCAGCCAGCTGTTTAAATTCCTCATAATCAATGGTCTCTTCACCAATGGACAATTTCCAATCAAACTCTACAATGGAATCCAGACCAAACTGTCCAACCGAATCAACGTCTGAGTAATCCTGAGCAGGACGAAGCTTTAACCTTACCCCCGGCGTTCTTTTCTTCCTCTCCCGCCACCAGGAAGGGACAAGCACTCCAAATCCGCTGTCCTGAAGCAGTACCGATATCTCCTTCAAGAAAAAATACGCTTCATCGGTCGTAAGGAACATCCCCTCGGGTCGGGGCTCCATAAGTCCCCTCTCAAGGGGTGGATATATCTTAAGTATCTTCCCCAGGTCTTCAAGCAACCTCTCCTGCGGGTGCTCAAACTGCCTATTGAGCAAAGTGACAACCTTTCCGTTCATCTGCCATACATCTCGCGCCGATACCAGCAAACTTGGGTCATCGGTGGCCTGAAGATGAAATGACAGATACCAGTTTTCGCTCCCATCCCGGGGCTCTTCAAGGCGCAGGCAGGTACGGAAACTTCCCCTGTTTTCCCTCAAGACCGCAGTCCACTCTTTGAGCCCTTTCACCAATCCTTCGATTTGCCTTTTAGGTGCAATAATGCGCCGTTCCCTACCTCTCAAAGCATACAGCCACTTTCTCTCAACAGGAGCATTTTGATCAGGTTGGCTGACATCGCCCAACCAGGTACGGATGAGCTCATCGGTGGCTACACGCAAATAGTCCATGATAACGTCGTATGGCATTGCCAGTTCAGCATGTTGCTTCGGTTGCTTAATCATGCCACAGCATACCGGCGGCATAGCGCTTATAAGCCGTTTTAAAATCCCGCGGTCCTCTGGGTCCTCAAAAACCGGCTGCCATACAGCCACCACCCCTCCCTCTTCCCCTGGGGCCAAGGAGGGAATGAATTTCTGGCGGCACAGCATGCGCAGCACAAACCGTCCACACAGCACCCAAAAATTCCAGTCATCGCCAAAAATTAAATGGCCATCGCCGCTATCACCTTCATCGCCGTACTGTTCATCGTGGTTACATGCCACTATACCTTCGATGAAAGTGGGTATAGGAACAGACAAGCCGGTTATTTCCCAACCGGCCAACTTGTATTCCCCATTTTCGGATTCCGCAGATAACCCCGGTGAAGGCAGCGGCATACGCTTTCCGGTAGGCAACAAGATCCACAGCTTGTCCTCTTTGGCTACTTTGCCCCAATCGACACCTGGGTATAAAAGAGAAAGCAATGAAACGATTTTGCTTACAGGAGCTTGGAAGGGGTGAGGTATCCCCCCGGGATTTTTAGGCGGCCTCCCCCTCTTCCTTTGAGTACAGGAACCAAGCTCCTGCTCAGCCCATATAAAGAAACTCCTGCCCGTCCAAGCTACATGAAGTACAATCATAACTTAAACTTCTATTTCACCCTCCAATATATGCAGCATAAGCTTTACACCGTTTTCCATATCAGATGCATCCACCATCTCGCTGTCACTATGGACATGCCGGCACGGTATGGAAAGAACTCCCGAAGGAATACCTTCTCTGGTAAGGTGAATGGCCCCGGCATCGGTACCGCCGGCATCCAGTATCTCCATCTGATAAGGTATTCCGGCTTCCTGTGCCCTGCTCACCATCAAACTTCTGACCCTGGGATGTGCCAGCACCAAAGCATCCTTTACTTTAATAGCAGGCCCGCCCCCCAGCTTTACAGCCATGGGCCTGGATTTTGGCGTATCCCCCGTCAGCGTGACATCCACCGCAATCCCGATATCGGGGTTCAACGCATATGCGGAGGTCTTTGCTCCCCTGACCCCCAGCTCCTCCTGCACGGTAAACACGAAGTATATCTCATGGGGCGAAGCCTGAAGCCGCTTTGCGGTCTCTATGAGCAGCGCACATCCCGCCCTGTCGTCCATGGCCTTTCCGATATATCTGCCGCCATTTTCCGAAAAGGCCGAGTGATAGACCGCCACATCCCCTATGGATACCATGCTTTCCGCCTGTTCACGGCTGGAAGCCCCGATATCGATGTACATCCTCTCAAACTTGATGTCCCTTATATCGTCAATCTCCTCTTCATAGCTTATCACGCCGGTGACCCCATTTTTGAAGATCACCCTGCGGTGTATGCTGTCCCTGACCGAGACTCCGCCAACCCTTGTAAACCTCAAAAATCCTTTATCATCGATATGGGTTACCATAAACCCTATCTGATCCATGTGAGCGGCCAGCATGACCTTTTTGCCGCTGCCCTTTCTGACCGCTATCAGGTTACCCAGCGTATCTACCCTTATCTCGTCCACAAAGCCTTCGATCTCCTGACGGATAACGTCCCTAATAATCTCCTCATTGCCTGAAGGGCCGTATGCCTCTGTCAGTTTTTTCAGAAGCTCCTTCATTACAGCTCACATCCTTTCAGAAAGGCTGATATCAAGCGTATTGTATTCTTGTAATCAGTTAAATCCATAACCGAAGATGGGCTGTGTATGTAGCGACATGGTATGGATACCGTTGCCGTCCTTACGCCTTCCCTGGCCAAATGGATCCTGCCGGCATCATTGCCGCCCGATGCCCCCTTTTTAAGCTGAAAAGGTATCCCTTCCTTTTGGGCAGTATTTATGAGCATCTCCACCAATTCCTTGTTTGCATAAGAGGAACTGTCCATGATGGTGATGGCAGGACCTTTCCCCATTAAAGTAGTATAGAGGTGTTCCTCTACACCGGGAACATCGGAGCAGGTGGTAGCCTCAACCACTATGGCTATATCGGGGTTTATGCTGTATCCCAAAACCTCGGCTCCCCTTAAGCCCACCTCTTCCTGAACGCTGAAGCAGGCATATAAGTCAAAATCATACCTTTGCTTTTGCTTTATAAGCTCGATGAGCACTGCACAGCCCGCTCTATCGTCCAGCGCCTTGGCCTTAACCTTGTTGTCGCCAAACTCCACATAGCGGCTGTCAAACACCGCATAATCTCCCGGCTTTACTACCTGAGAGGCGTCCTCCTTCGAGGTAGCGCCTATGTCTATGTACATCTGCTTCACTTTAACGGCGTGCTCACGTTCCTCGGGCTCTTGAAGGTGAATGGCCTTGATACCCAGCACTCCCGGACATGCTTTTTCGCCCACCAGCACCCTTTTGGACACCAGCACGCGCGGATCTATTCCCCCTACCATCTTGAACCTCAACATGCCATCCTCGCCTATTCCGGTTATTATAAACCCCACTTCATCCATGTGAGCGCACAGCATGACCTTTTTGTCGCTGTTTGTGCCCTTCTTATAGGCTATAAGATTGCCCATCCTGTCGGTGTATATGTCATCGACAAAAGAGGATATCTCCTGCCTTATAAGCTGGCGAACCCGGCCTTCATCCCCAGATACGCCCCCGACCTCGGTTAGCATTTTCAGTAACTCAGCCATTCTTTCCAATCCTCCTTCAGCGAAGCGATAAAACGCGCCAGCAACCTTGCCGCCTGCTTGATGTTGTTCAAATTCAACGTCTCCACAGTCGTGTGCATATACCTCAAAGGTATCTCGATGAGAACGGTCGGAACCCCCCGACGGGATATCTGAATGGCCCGAGCATCGGTACCAGTGGGCCGTGGTTCCACCTCTACCATGTAATCCATCCCGTATTCCTTAGCTACGTCCATCAGCTTTTGCGTCAGCTTGGGGTGCATGTTGGGCCCTACCGCAATGACCGGCCCCTTATTCATGGAAAAGGTCTCGTCCCTGGGCGCATCCGGCATATCGCCGTGAGTGACATCTACCGCAATCCCTATATCGGGCTCAACCTTATATGCGCTTATGGTAGCTCCCCGCACGCCCACCTCTTCTTGGACGGTGGCTACAAAGAACACATCGGCAGCAAAGCGCAGGGCATCCAGCTCCTTCATGGTCTGAAAGAGCACTGCCACTCCCGCTCTGTCATCCAGTGACTTTCCGCTGACCATCTGTCCCCTCAAATCAGTTAGCGGGCTTACAAAGGTGATGGCATCGCCTATGTTGATAAGTTCCTTCACCTTCTCATAAGGCAACCCTACATCTATGGCCATATCCTTTATCTTGATGGCTTTCTTGGCGTCTTCCCTTTGCTGGATATGAGGGGGCTTGGCTCCAATGACGCCAAACAGCTTTTGCCTTCCATGGACCTCTACTTCCTGAGCTAGCAGTATGCGCGGGTCCACCCCGCCCACGGTGGTGAACTTTATAAAACCCCTTTTGTCAATATCGGTCACCATAAGCCCTATCTCGTCCATATGGGCAGCAATCATGACCTTGGGCATATCCCCTTTTATGACGTCGGTCTTACGGCCGTACACATTATAAAAGCGATCTATCCTGACCTCCTGGCAGTATGGCTCAAACGCCTGGGATATGAGCTGTGCAACCGCTTCTTCGTTGCCCGATATCCCCGGCACTGCCACCAGCTTGGCCAGAAAATCCTTGATTTCCATATCTATCCTCCTTACTAATTGCGTCAAGCCTTAAGAAATTACGGTGCTGAACCTCTCGTTAAAATCGGGTGGAGACAACACCAGTACACAGCCGTTTTCCCCAGCTGCCTCCACAGCCCTTTGAGCGGCCTTGTAGCAATCCATCTCATGACTTATAGCTGTATTTCCCATCTGCTGCGCTATGTTAAGAGCCGTGTCCATGGAGCTATGGGAAACATAATCGGTCACCAGTATACAGTGATGACTATGGCGATTGACTACTTGTCCTATCTCCCTGTATTTCGATACGTCAATGCGCCCGCCCACAGGAAGAAGCGTCACCATTTTGCCTTTCGTTTCGGCCTTCAACTCCGAATACAAAGCATTAAGCTCATTCACATCTGCGATATCCCTTACATAGATATCTACATTCTTATAATCGTCATTTTCTGTCTCAACAGGCACTCCGCTCTCGAAATTCTCAAGCCCTCGGCGGACAAGTTCCATATCTATGCCTTTCTTTAAGCACCAGGCAATGGTTGCCAAGGCATTATACACGTTGTGTATTCCGGGCACATTGAGCACCATATCCCAGCTGCCTTCAGGAGTCTTTACGGCAAAACGGCTGCCATGCGGCGTCAAATGTATATTCTGCGCATAGACATAGCCTTTATGGCAAATGCCGTACCCCACTACTGTACGCCCTTTAAGCTGATTGGCATAATAATCATCCACATTCAGAATTATGGGCGAGTTTACGCCCTTCAGGTGGTCTATCAAAGTTTTCCTTATTTCCAGATAATGGCTGTCAGCCCTGTGATTCTGAAAATATGTGTAAAGGTCGGTATAGATTATGCTGTCAAACCATATATGCCTCAACAAGTCCTTAACAATAGCGGTATATGAGCACTCTACCACGCCAATGCGTATGCCCTTTTCAATGGCTTCATGCAATAAAGGATTCAATGTCAGAGGGAAGATGGCATTCTTAAAGAGCCTACAGGGTTCACCTCCCATCTGACAATAGGTGTTGCCGATGATCACCCCATCCTGTTTTGATGCATCCAGCACCGACTTGATCATCCAGCCGACAGTGCTTTTGCCATGGGAACCAGTTATGCCCACAAGCTCTAGGATTTGAGAAGGATTATGATAAAAATTTCTAGCTACAGCCGATATAAACCGATTAATATGATAAGTTTTGATAAAAGTTGCGTTTAAAGGAATTATCTCCTGATCCTGACCGATACATATAGCTATAGCTCCTTTTTCGACAGCACGCCTTACTGCCTTTTCATAGGGAAGCTGGGTCATCTCGGGATCATAGATGAACAAATAGCCTTTTTTTACTTCTTCAGGATCAACAGTAATACCCGTTATATCAATTTTCCGAAAACCTACCAGTTCATAAACGGGTGTACTAGCCAGAAGTTCCTTTAAAAGCATACAACTCCACCTTTTCAATATATTTTTATTAATCCATTATAACATAGTTTTTTTTCGAAGACTACTATTTTGTAATCTTTCCTCAAGTGCATACTTGAAATAAAAGGCTTCCCATCACAACGAAAAAATATTATAATATATATAAAAGCAAGCGGACAAAAGCTTGCCCGGGTCGCAGCTACCCCGGTTAACAAAACAAGGAGGTTTTTTATATGTTCAAAAAAGCAAAAGATATCGCAGAGGTTTCCTTTGTTGCCTGCCTTTATGCCGTTATCACAGTAGCCTTCTCTTCAATCTCTTATCTCCCCACACAATTTAGAATGGGCGAACTTGTAAAACCCATTTCAACCTTTCGCAAAAAGTTTGCGGTATCCATGATGATTGGAAACTTTCTTTCAAATCTCTTCAGCCCTTTTGCCGGTCCAATGGAACTTATCTTTATGCCCGTAAGCAACCTCATAGGGTGTCTATTGGGTTATTATGTCGGTAGATACACAAACAAATTCGTGGGCTCAATATTCATTGGAATATGGATATCCGCCAGTGTAGCTCTCACTTTGAAAGTAGCCGCAAACTTTCCATTTTTCCAGACATTTGTCAGCGTTTTAATCGCCGAAACCATTTTAATGGCAATAGGTTATTTCATTATTTTGACAATCTTTAAAAAAGGGGGTTTTAAAATAGATGGATAAATACAGCAATAAAAGATTTGATGTTTATGGATATGATAGAATCGACACTGAGGTATTAGAAGCAATGGATTACGAATATCCCGGCAGGGATACCCTTGTGGAGTATTATACTGAGGAATTTTCATCTGTATGCCCCTGGACCGGCCTGCCAGACAACGCCAAATTGACTATTAAATATATACCTTCTAATAAGCTGGTGGAATTAAAATCGTTGAAGTACTATCTCACGTCCTATCGTAATGTGGGAATACTACAAGAACATGCGGTAAACAGGATATTAGATGATTTGGTAAATCTCATCAAGCCAAGGTATATGGAAGTCATAGGCGAATTTGTGGCAAGGGGAGGCATATCCACAAGGGTAACGGCCAAATATGATGGGAAAGAGAGACCTTGATATATTCTTAATTGTGTCTCTCTTTCAATCTTTCTATATGTTTTACTATTAGAGATCTATATCTGTTTTGACAGTATTCGGGCAGAGCATTATCTCCATATGCCAACTCCCGTAAAGCCCTGATCACGTTATCGATTCCTATTTTTTTAATTGCATAATCTTCGGCGCGCTCTTCTTGAATTTGTTTGATTTTTCGGAATATTAACAATATCAAACTAAAGACGGCAATCCCTATAAGGACTACTTTCCATAAAGGTAGCTTATCTGTAAAATATAGATAAGCAATACTGGATATAACAATAAAGGCTGTCCAAGGAAACAATAAAGGTGATAATAAAAACTTTATCTTAGCATAGGGATCTCTTATATGCCCTTCTTCATGCGCCACAATATACTGCAAAATTGCGTTGTTTTCAGCAATTAGAGGATTGATGTATATCTCATTTTTGTGTGCCAGACCGAGGGGAAATCGCCTTTCTAAAAATGGCATCATAGGGCATACATAAATTATAAAATCAGAGTGAATATTTTCGATTCTTTTTCTAAAAGTTGTAATTACTGAGGCTTTATATTGCCAATTCCAAGGCATTATTGAATAAGGAGAAAGATAGAATGTTAATACAACCATGCCAAATATCATTATTAGATTTTCTGAAAAATTGCCAGGAAGACCCATACTAGATAGTATTTTAGAAATATAACTGTTTAACTCAATAAAAGCCATTGGTGATATGATCAAAATTACTAAAGCAATCAAAATTACAATTATAGTTGTTATATAATCAACCTTTTTTATTGGTTCTTTATTTTCAATTCGTAGACGACTACCATAGGGACACAACGATACTTTTTTTAAGCCTGATAATACTACAAGATTTCTTTCGACTTCTTTAACCTTTAGCCCTTGCATAAGAAAAAACAGAGTAGAAAGTACACCTGAAGATAAATAATATTCTTTTCCCCGTATATTCTGGCCATTCTTATCTAAAAGAAATTTTGGTTTTCCCGAATAAATTAAATTTAAAAAAAGAGCACATGCAATATAAAGAATATTACGTGATAAATCATCACGTATAATACCGTTTCCTAATGGCATCACCAGTATTTTAATATTAAGCGATGAAAAAAGAATAGATATAAAAGCGGTGCGCGCTGTCCAAGCCGCCAATTCCGCCCAGGAAACCAATTTTATCCCTCCACCAGAAAAATACAACAAAGCCAACAGTCTTAATAAGCCCTATCTACCGATGAGGTATGAACGACATACAACTCTATCAATTCCTCCACCAATACCTGATCCGATTACCGGATACTTCGTATTTCATTCCTATTTCATCAAAAACCTCCAATAGTTTATCTCTTTTTGTCCTTACAAGGTTGTTGAAATCGGAAACCAACGCATTAACATCCCTTAAATATTGGTTTCTTACGTTACCGTCTGTGCTATTGACGACACGCAAACTTGTTTGTAAAATTTCATAGCACAAATCGGCTTCGGCCAATAAAATTTCATGGAATTCCTTCATCACATCCGGCGGATTAATGGATTTTAATTCTAAAATATCCTTATTGACCTGTTGAATATGCTTGTTAACCTCTTTTATATACTCATGGTGTAATTTCTGATTTTTTAAAAATTCATTGAATTTTGTAACGGCGTCGTTCAGCAAACTTTGTATCTGTTCTTCCTTTGGGTCAACAACCTTTAAATAATTTGCTACTTCCCTATGCCTTTCCGCTCCACGGTTAAATATACTTTCAACTGAAAAAAGGGGCTTCCCAGTTATTGAATACGCTATATGGTTTACCCATGTCGATATTGCATAGAAATTCCATAGAAATAGCAACAGACTCGCTATGCTTACACCAGATATTATCCTTCTTCTCCTTCTTTTCCTTGTTTCATAATAGTGGCTTATGAAATCCTTTTCGATATAGCTGTAAAATTTCTCATTTTCCCTGTTTTTCTGCTGTTTCTGGAATTCCCTAATTTGCCTTCTAAAATTTTTTTGTACTTCAGTGGGCATGGATCCCCACTCCGTCTCCCATGTGTTTTTAGGTAAGGTTACAAAAACTTACAGAAAAATCCACCATAAAAACATAAGAATCTATAAAAGTTTATCTGATACAAGCGAAAACTAAAAGACATTCGAACGCTAAAAACAAACTCATACTACTTTAATAAATAACACGCAAAAACCAAACAAACGAGATCAATAAAATCCCAGCCAAATCCTCTATTTCAACAATTGCTCCACCTCATCGATGGATGGCATAGCGGGTATACCGCCTCTTTTTGTTATGCACAAAGCAGCGGTGGCATTGGCAAATCGGATGATCTCTTCTAGCTGGTGGCAATCCATCTTTTCTATAGGACAATCTATTCTCGAGATATTGTAAAGCATCCCTCCCAGAAAAGCATCTCCTGCTCCTGTGGTATCCACCACCTTTACCTGATAGGCGGGAACATGCCCCCGTCCGCTCGAGTGCATATAATAACAACCTTGATCCCCCAGCGTCACCAAAACAAGCTTGACACCCATGTCAAATACAATTTGGGCGGCTCGTTCGATATCCGGCTCTTCTGTTAAGAGCTTCAGTTCTTCCTCCGACAACTTTACTATATCAGCATATCTTAAACCTAAAATCATCTTCTGCTTTGCCATATCAACATCCTTCCACAACGAGGGCCTCCAGTTTGGGTCGTAGGAGATGACCTTCCCGTTCTGCTTTGCATACTCGACCGCCTTCAGTGTAGCTCTTTCAGCAGGCTGATGTGTCATGGATAGTGAACCAAAATGAAATATTTTCCCTTTGTCTATTATGTCGGTCTCAACTTCATGCTCCTCCAGCAGAGTATCGGCTCCGGGATTGCGCAAAAACGTAAAGCTTCTCTCTCCTTTATCGTCAAGATGTACAAAAGCAAGAGTGGTGTTAGCTTGGCTTGTATATTTTAAGCCTCGAGTATCTACATTGTTGTTCTCAAGCATCTGCTTTAGAAAATGGCCAAAATGGTCATCTCCCACCTTGCCAATAAATGCACAGCTACCACCAAGTCTCGTAACCGCAACCAGTACATTCGCAGGAGCACCTCCAGGGTTCATCTCAAAAAGCGGATTCCCATTATCAGAAATGCCGGCAGGAGTAAAATCGATCAACAGCTCCCCTAAAGCGATTACATCATAACCATGCATTATAATCCCCCTAATCCATAAATTGTTTATTATTTTCAATATTCATTCATACAAATAAAAATGTGCCTAAGGACCCCTTCAAATACATACGATATAGACAAGCTCAATGCTTTTAATAAAAAAGGCCTACCTATGATAAAGAATTATAATTCTACAAAAGATTTCGATCTGCAATATCTCTCAGCCTTAATATACTTAATATATCCAAATCCTTATCTTTATTTACTAGATATTCTGATACCTCTGCATATACCTCAATGAAATACATTACAACTTAATAGTATTAGTTTATATAGTTTAGATATAGTTTAGAATAAGTTCTCAAAATACTCAAAATATAACCCGTTATTCGCTTATGGACGTTCACATTTTTTACAAATCCTCAATAAATTCCTAGCATGGTACATTGTTTATTATATTAAATTTTACAACAAATTTCAAAAATCCTATGATTTTCAATACTTCTTTTCTTCTAAGCAAATATCAATTATTTTCTTAATAAATAACCATTTTGCTCTTTTTAGTATCATGCTAGCACCATTGATACCGATAAGTATCAGCGCTAAAACAAAAATAACAAATTCTCCAATGGTAGCGTTAATTAATCGATCAAGTATCATTCCTATTAGAGCCGCAATTACAATCTTTATTAATCCAGATGCCGTATCATTCTCCAGTTTACTCTCGATATCAGCTTTTAAAAAGCTTTTAAATCATTATAATCATATTTTTGAAAATTACTTTTAAACTCCTTAATTTTGCTTAGTTTGTTCTCTAAATCAGGTGTTTTTTCCTTTTCAATATTTTTAAACAATAAATCATACTCTTTATTTGAAAAAATAAATTTACAAACGTTGAACAAATGCTATTCCCTCCTCTTTAACAAAATTGCTATCTATAATCTAACATCGTATAATTTTACATACACCTTTAGTCTTACGGAGGAAATTACACTATAATATTTTAACAAATTCCTAAATTATTTTATAATGCCCAGTTTTTAGGCAGATCAAGTCCAAATTTTTGTGTAAAATTCCCTCTGGCTAGAATCAGGTTAAATTATCACCACTAATCTTTAAATTTTACTGCTTCCGGCTTCTTTTAGGTCAAGGATTCGCTATCGCCGGGCTGCGCCCGTCCTTGACCTAAAAGAGCCTCCAGCAGTTTTAT
>NZ_FOXR01000035.1:0-18824 GCF_900115765.1 Caldicoprobacter faecalis
CCCTGTAGTTCTCTTTTTAATGTGTTTCTACCCCAGCCTTCTAAAAGCCTGTTATATGCATATCTCATGCAGGATGACCATCTTCTCATTAAATCCAGCACTATTTGCTCATCTTCCTTGCTTGGAAAAGTAAGTTTAGCCTGTATTGTTATCATGTCTTTCCCCTTTTTTGTATCTTTTTCTCCCTTTTGGTGTCCTAATTGGAGTTATTAACCCTTCCTTTTCCCAATTTATTAATGTACTTCTGCTGATGTTGTATGTTTCTTTAACTTTTTGTATACTCAACAATATCGATAATCACTCAATTAAAATTATATCATTTTGTATTGTTATTTTCAGCTGTTGTTACCTCCTTTACATGTTTTGATATGTCCTTGTTTTTAGCTGAACTGCTGATTGCCCACATTTATTGAAGCACATATTTACCAATGCAAATTAATTTTATTTTATCACAGAGGCAAGGAATCATCAATACGACTTAAAGGTTTGTTTCATCATATTGTAGTTTGCGTTCCACAGAGAAATAATGCTAATATTAAAAAATCAGGTAACGGAAAAGATTTATCCGTTACCCTCTATTTCAAAATATTCAACCCATCAGCCGCATTTTGAGTAACCACAGGAACGGCACACGACGCATCCGCCATCGTGCTCCATGGTTGCCCCGCACTCAGGGCAGCTCTGACCTTTTGTCTGAGGCGGATTGTCATCCACCAAAGAGTCGGTCCCCCCTAGCTGAATCCCGCCATTTTCCCTGAACGGGTTGTTGCAGACGTCCTTTAACGAACAGAGCGAGCAGTTAGCAAGACAGCTGTGCCTGTCCACCATATCCGGGCTGCCGATATCCAGCTCTTCGGCTTCCAGGTTATTGTTGAGCCTCAACTTTACCACCTTCTCCAGCACCCTGCCTATGGCATCGGGACAGGACAGAACTTTAAGCCCCTTCTGCCTCAGGGTGGAATGGCACCTGATGCCCTTGAGCTGCTCTATGATGGTGTCGACATCCATGCCAGAGCGCAGCGCTATGGAGATCAAGCGGCTAGTGGCCTCGGACTGCGAAGGACAACCGCCGGCCCTTCCTAAGTTGGTGAACACCTCGCATATGCCCTGCTCGTCGTAATTGACGGTGATGTACAGGTTACCGCAGCCGATCTTCACCTTTTCGGTAAAGCCCATAGTAACGTCGGGCCTTGGCCTGGGCGTTATCTTAGGCTGCTTGCTTTCGGCCTGCTCCTTCATGCGGCTGTATATCTTTTCGGTGAGAGACCCGCTTTTTTCTTTCTTATCTTCTCTTGGTTTATCCTCCGCCGGTTTATCCTCTTTGGGCTTCACGCTCAAAACCTGGCTTTCCCGGCTGCCGTCCCTGTAAATGGTCACGCCCTTGCATCCCAGCTCATAAGCCAGCCAGTACACCTTTCTTACGTCCTCTACGGTGGCGCTGTTGGGGAAGTTGACCGTCTTGGACACGGCGTTGTCGGTGTACTCCTGAAAAGCAGCCTGCATGCGCACGTGATACTCGGGCGAGACGTCGTGTGCGGTCACAAACACCCGCCTTACATCCTCGGGTATCTCCTCCATACCCTGTATGCTGCCGCGGGCGGCTATCTTCCTCATCAGCTCGTCGGAATAAAATCCCCGCTTTATGGCCACCTCTTTAAAATAGGGATGCACTTCCACCAGCTCATCGTTATCCATGACGTTGCGCACAAAGGATATGGCAAACAGCGGCTCTATTCCGCTGGTGGTACCGCATATGATGCTTATGGTACCGGTTGGAGCTATGGTGGTAGTGGTGGCGTTTCTGAGCTTTCTGCCCTTATGCCTTAAAGTGCTCTTCTCAAAGAACGGGAACGGCCCCCTGACCTCGGCCAGATGCGCCGACATCTCCTTGGAGCGCTCCTGTATGAACTTCATGACCTGGCGGGCAAGCTCTACAGCCTCATCGGAATTGTAAGGGATGCCCAGCTTAAACAGCATGTCGGCAAACCCCATAACCCCAAGGCCAATCTTCCTGCTGCCCTTGGTCATCTCCTCAATCTGCGGGAGCGGATACTTGTTTACGTCTATCACGTTGTCCAGGAAGTGCACCGCTAAGTCCACAACTCTGCCCAGCTTGTCGTAGTTTATGACGTATTTTCCGTCAACCTCCTCAACCATTCTGGAGAGGTTTATGGAGCCCAGGTTACAGCTCTCGTAGGGCAGGAGTGGCTGCTCGCCGCAATTGTGCACATATATCCCGTTGGCGTCAAAAGCATTAACCCCTGGGACTTGAACGTCAAACACATCTTTTTCACCCATCGGAATAACCTCAGTAACCGTTGCAACAAACCTCTCCCTGTTGAGTGCCCTCTTGTATTCCTCAAGGCGCTGCCGCAAAAGCTCTTGCTTCTTTACATTGCTGAATCCTACCTTTTCGAAGAAAACCTGCATGTTATCCGAGGTGATGACCAGCTCATGCCCGGCCTTGACGCTGTATTCTTTCATTCCTCCTTTGCCATCCGGCATCTCTTTAATGCTCTCGGATTTACGTTCCAAATATATGGTCGAAGCTATCCCCAAGCGAAGCAGCATCCGCTGCACAATCCTCAAGCCTTCGGCGTCACTGTGCCACAGCCTGATGGACACTCCTTTTTCCTGATGACCTGCCACAGTCCCATCAGCATCAAAAAGCCCTCTTAAAAACCCGCGGTGAAATTCATAGCTTGTCCTTTCCAAGTTTTCAGTGATTCTCTTGTTTCCAGGCACAATTCCATAGGCGGCAGCCAAATCTCTAAGGGCAGCCATCTCAAGCCTGTGTTCCTTTCTTTCATCAATCACGCCCTTGAACCCTTTAAAGTCCTCCCTGTGCGGTAGGGTAAAAGCGGCTTTTTGTGCTGCTTCCATGACCGATTGGACTTCTTGGTCATCTCCCCACACAGAGATAACTCCGCCTTCATCCTTCAACGTACCGTCCCCTATAAGAAGGCCCAGCAGATATCCTTCCTCAAAAGTTCCCTGCCCTTTCCACACAAGCCCGCGGTTGTTGGATAAGATTATCTGATCCCCCGGTTTTAACTCCCCAGCCGGTTTCCAGTCCTCCTCTATTCTGTCGCGAGTCACTAAAGAAGCAACCCTTATCTTGTGGTCCGGCGTGACTTCTATGCTGTAACCTCTATCGGTGTGTATCTTTATAACCTGCTTTCTGCCAGTCTTAAAAAATCCCTGCTCAGTTGAGAGATAAAAACTTCCATTTAGTGCAAGGGATACCTGCCTGCCCAGTATATCGGCTACCTGTGCAGGGCCTTCTTCCGTAAGCACCCAGGTATCACCCGTTACGCACGGATTGGTGCTCTCGATCTCGCCCAGCTCAATGAGCACGTTGTCCCTGTTTAAACGGTCCAAAAACACAATCCCCGGCTCCCCGTTATGCCAGGCGTTTTCGACGATCTTATCGAATACCTCCCTGGCATTGAGCTTGCCAGCCGGTTTGCCCGTCCTGGGGTCTATAAGGTCGTAATCCTCCCCTCGCTCCACGGCCTGCATAAAGGCCTCGGTGATGCCAACGCTTATGTTGAAATTGGTTATGTCGGAGTTGTTCTTCTTGCAGTCGATAAACTCCAATATGTCGGGATGGTCCACCCTGAGTATTCCCATGTTGGCGCCGCGACGGGTACCACCCTGCTTTACGGCCTCGGTGGCGGCGTTGAACACCTTCATAAAGCTAACGGGACCGCTGGCCACGCCACCGGTGGACTTCACCGCAGAGCCTTTGGGGCGCAGGCGCGAAAAGCTGAACCCCGTACCGCCGCCGCTTTTATGTATCAAGGCAGCGTGCTTGACTGCGTCGAATATGCCCTCCATGCTATCGGGAACGGGCAGCACGAAACAGGCAGACAGCTGTCCCAGCGGCCTGCCGGCATTCATCAAAGTGGGAGAGTTAGGCATGAACTCGAGATTTACCATGAGATTATAGAATTCCTCTTCCACCGCTTCCACATCGGCATCAGGTGAATATATCTTATCAGCCTGAGCGACATGCCTTGCCACGCGCCTGAACATGTCCTCAACCGTCTCAATTATATTGCCGTTTTCGTCCTTGGCCAGATACCTCTTTTGCAAAACCTTCAAAGCATTCTCGGTTAAGTTCATACAATACCCTCCTATACTCATCTTCAGTATGTGATCAGCATATATACGAAAGTTATATATGCATATATATGGTGTTATTTTTTTATTTCAGGTACTATATATTGTATCATCTAACTTTGAAGGAGTCAAACGCCTACAGATTTAAACAATAAATAAAGGGGACCCATTTTTCTGGTAAATTGGTCCCCTTTCAATTCCTCTTAGCAAATATTACTTAGTTTTATGGCTCAGTTTTATAGTGGGAATGCTATTCTTGACATAAGTCTTGTCAATGCTTGTTTTATCTTGCAGCATCCCCGCCCATCATTAATTAAAATTAGAACCACGGGTAAAAATCAAGACCAAAGACGCCACCTGATTAAACAGACAATGACTCTGTTAAAGCTGGCACTGTACTTGCATGATTGCCTGATGCGGGTGCCCCAGTATCAAAGCAATAACGCTATTAAAGCTAGCGCTGCACCCTGCCGGAGGCATCCCCCTTCATGAGGGTCTCAACCTCTTCAACCGATACGTGGTTGGCATCTCCCTCGATGGTGTGCTTCAGAGCAGAGGCCGCCACCGCAAACTCCAGCGCATACTGCGGATCTTTGCCGGTGATGAGGGAGTATATAAGCCCGGCGCCAAATGAGTCGCCTCCCCCTACGCGGTCCACAATGTGAAGCTTATACTTCTTGGAGAAATAATATTCTTTGCCATCATACAGCATGCCCGACCAATTGTTGTCGGAAGCCGACATGCTCTCCCTCAGGGTGATAGCCACCATCCTGAGATTGAAACGGTTGTAGAGTTCGCGGGCCACGTATTTATATCCTTCCAGGTTGAGCTCACCGGCAATCACGTCGCTGTCGGGTGCTTTTATGCCAAACACCTTCTCAGCATCCTCTTCGTTGGCGATCACTATATTTACATACTGCATGAGATTGCCCATCACTTTTCCGGCTTTTTCGGTAGACCACAGCTTTTTACGGTAATTCAAGTCGCAGCTTATGGTAAGGCCCATCTCCTTTGCGACTTTGCAGCCCTCTTCAACCAGCTCGGCCACATTGTCACCCAGTGCCGGCGTAATCCCAGTGAAATGGAACCACTCGGCACCTTCAAAGGCGGCCTTCCAGTCGATATCGCCCACCTTTGCCTCCGATATGGCCGAGTGTGCCCGGTCGTACACAACCTTAGAGGGTCTCACCGAAGCGCCCTTTTCCATAAAATAAATGCCGATTCTGCTACCGCCCCTGGCTATGTAGCGCGTATCAACGCCGTAACGGCGGAGCTCATTGATGGCCGCATCACCTATGGGGTTTTTAGGTAGCTTTGTGATAAAGGCGGCATCTATACCGAAATTGGCCAGCGATACTGCTACGTTTGCCTCGCCGCCACCGTATACCACATCAAAGCTGTTTGCCTGGGTAAACCTCAAATACCCGGGAGGCGACAGCCTCAGCATGATCTCGCCAAAAGTCACTACTCTTTTAGACATACATAAACCTCCTCACCTTATATTGGTTCGCTGTAAAATCCTTTTCGAAATGGATTAATACGAACATCGCTTAATGTTTTTTAAAGTCATGGACGCACCTTGTACTGTGAAGACAAAAAAGACACTGGTCATACTAAAATAGGGAGTTGCTGCTCTCCAGTTAAAAATTCCCGTATTCTTGCCTGACTCAAAATCACATCTTCCCTCTAGCTGCCCGAATCTTTGCAATGAATTCCTGTGCAGTCCTGGTTATGGCTTCGTAGTCCCCGCTCTTTGCTCCTTTGGTCAATGCGCTGCCCACGCCTACCGCCACGGCGCCGGCTTTGATCCATTCTTCAACGTTGTCCAGGCTGACACCTCCCGTGGGCATCAATTTGGCGTAGGGTATGGGCCCAAGTATGGCCTTGATAATTTGCGGCCCGAAAAGCTCTCCGGGGAAGATCTTGATGATGTCGGCACCTGCTTCCATGGCCTCCACAACTTCCTTGATGGTCATAGCACCCGGCATGCATGGCACCCTGTACCTGTTGCACAGCTTGACGGTGTCAAGGTTCAAATAGGGGCTTACCACATATTGCGCACCTGCCAAGATGGCCGTTCTGGCCGTTTCGGCATCCATAACGGTACCGGCACCAAGCAAGATTTCACCGTTGCTATAAACCTTTGCCAGCTCCTTGATGACCTCTGCGGCTCCAGGAACGGTAAATGTGATCTCGATGGCAGCCACCCCGCCCTTCATGCAGGCATCGGCAATCTTCAATGCCTGCTCGCTTGACTCGGCCCTTACCACCGCCACCAGGCCGCCTTCAACTATCCTTGAGAGGACCTGTTCCTTATCCATGATTTACATCTCCCTTCTTTGTTTATAAATATACATTTTTTAAGCAAGCACCATTCAGGCTCATCTTAATGGAAAATAAACACTTGTTGCAGCAGATATGGTAAAACTTATATAAATTTACAAATATTGTGCCGGCACATGTTTGCCCACCTTTAGTAGCCTTTCACGCCCAGCACCTTTTCCACAGATTTTTACAGAGAAAAACTCAGGCTGATGTATGGCTAATTCGATATCGAGTACAAACATCAAGTACAAATATTAGGTACAGCAAATACCAACGGAGATTGATATACCACCTCAATTTCACCTCAAGACAAAGGTATCCTACATCACCTTCTAGGGCTATACCCCATCCTCTTAGAGATTTCCCGGGCTGTTTCAACCACGTATTTCGCGATTTCCTCATCCCGCTCGGGTGAGATTATGGTTTTCAAGCCCGATGTACTGACCGCCGCGATAATCTCGTTCCTATAGTCATATACGGGAGCAGCGATGCACCGTATGCCCTCCTCATGCTCTTCATTATCCACAGCCCAGCCCCTTTTCCTGACGGCGTCAATCTCTGATATCAGCTTTTCAATGTCGGTAATGGTGTTGGCTGTACGTGGGGTAAGCTGCTTATTCTGAAAAAGCTTCCTTATTTCACTATCTTCTTTATTCATTAAGAGTACCTTGCCCACGGCTGTGCAGTAAAGCGGCACCCTTTTGCCAATGGCCGAATACATGCGAATGGTGTTAAAGCTCTCAATCTTATCGATATATACCGCCTCGTCGTGGTCCAGTATAGCCAGATGAACCGGTTGGGCAGTCAAAGCCGCCAGCCTTCTCAGGTAAGGCTGCGCTTCTGTCTTAAGCTCAAGGCTGTTCAAATAAAGGCTGCACAGCTCAACAAGCTTTAATCCTAGACGATAGTTACCGGTTGTCTCATTTTTCTCAATGTATCCTCTGGAAGCCATGGATGCCAACAGGCGATAGACGGTGCTCTTGTGAAGTCCAATACGACGTGCAATTTCGGTGACACCCAAACCATCCTTCTCAGTGGCCAGAACTTCCAGTATATCAAAAGCCCTGTCGATGGACTGTACGGTATCCTTCATGTATCCTCCTTTGTTTCGCATTATGAAACTGCGTTTCTAAATAATATTATACTATAATTATTGGCCCTATTCAATATCTATGGTTATCATATTTCAGCTCCATCAGAAGAATAGCATTAGCTGCAAACGAGCAAAGTGAACAAAGAACCAGCCTGTAAGTTTACAGGCCGGTTCTTTAAATCTTATAGCTTCTTGTTTACAAAATCCCAGAAGTTCTGGCTGAACAGCTTGTGCACATCCCTGCGGATCTCGCTCTCCTCAAGCTGCCAGCCTGTCTCCATCAGGTCTCTGTACTTGTCAAACAGCACATCCGCTATGACCTTCCTGGAATGAGCCCACTTATAGATGAGCTGATCCAGCACGCGGGCATCAGAATGCTGCGGTATAACGCTGACGCCCAGAAGCTCAAACCGCATACGGGTCATCTCGTCCACCAGGCTGGGGTTGTTGAGGAACCACCAGCATCCAAACACCATCAAATTCCTGAACTTGCGCGCCGCCACGCTCAATTCGTGCTGGTTCTCCCTGGACAGCATGGTGACCATGAACTTGTTATACGGATGGTTGGCACACAGGTACTCAACCGTTTCAATGCTTCCCTTGCCCACCGAATCGCCTGCCAGCTTCAATCCCGGATTGACAAGCTTTTTCACCCCTATCATCATTGCAAGTGGTATATTGAACTCCCTGCATACCGGCAGCACGCATTCCTCAATGAGCACTGCTCTGGTGGAGTTTTCCGGGAAGGCAAATGTAGGCGGCAGCGATACAGCCATGTACACGGGTTGCATGCGATTTGCCCAATCGCTCAGGAAACGCCTTACCTCTTTGAGCGTCGTCTGGCTCAATTCCTCCTCCACATCATAGCCCCATTCCTTAAGCTTTATCCAGGTTTGGTCCCATGTGTTGAGTAGGGGGTCAATTCGCAGCGCTGCTTTAAACCGCGGATCGGCCTTGTAGGATTCAAGCCACACCTTCCGCTCGTTGTCATCAAAAGGATCGTTGGTCATCACCACTTCTTTAACCCTGGACAGCTCAAACACCTGATCCACGTATTCTTCCATGGTCTTCCCTGCAAAATACTGGCGGTATGCCTCCAGATCTCGCTTTGCAACATCAAGTCCCAGCTTATTGAGCACCGTCAGAACGCCGCGGCAAGCCTCGCTGTACGGGCTGTTTTCCAAAAACAGCGTTTTCCATATGAGGTCGGCCTGCTCCTTTTTGGACATGCTCCAGAATTCATCGTAGGGCATGTCTATCCATCGGAAGACTTCTGCCACCAGGTAATGATAGGTGAGTAGCTCATCGACGCCCCACAGCAACATGTCGCCAAAACAGGGCGTATACAGATGGGTGTGCACGTCGGTGATTTCAACCTGTTCCACCGCTGCATCCACCGCAGCTCTTAACTCTTTAACATCAGCGATCGGCATAATTTAATCACTCCTTTTCAAAAAATATCATTTTTACCTGTCATTTTTATTTACTCAATAATTTTCTTTATAACCAACCCATTTTTTATACGTTTGTATTAACATCTGTACTACACAAAACGGCATAGTTGCCATAACTTTTTAAGCGTAATCTATGATTTCATACCCCGTCTTCAAATATTAAAAACTCTCGAAAACTATTGAGCCCGTTTTGCTTTTGTTTTTATCATTAGCTCGAATATTCAGCTGCTCCCCCTTATTACCAGCTCGGGAGTAACCACAATCTTGTGTGTGACCTCTTTGCCCTGCAACACGTCGTACAGCATCTGTACAGCTCCCAAAGCCATGTCAGTCACCTTGTTGTCAACAGTAGACAGCTCGGGTAGGGTACACAGCGAATACTGCGAGTTGTTAAACCCGAACACCGCCACATCCTCTGGTACCCGTTTCCCCATCTCCCTGAGCTTTTTGAGTACCCCCACCGCGATGATGTCCTCACTGGTCAAAATTGCTGTATATCGCTTTCCTTCCCTTTCTAGCCTCTCCACCCCTTCATATCCACCCTGGATACCCTGGGGTACCTTGATGATGCTGCCATCGTCAAACTTAAGGTTGTTCTTTTTCAGGCCCCTCTTAAAGCCCTCTATCTTGGCCATACCGCTGAAGCTTTCCACATCATACATATACACCATATCCCTGTGCCCTTTTGAATAAAGCAGTTCAACAATGTTAAAGATAGCGGCTCCATCATCGCAGACAATTGAATAGATGTTGTCCCCCTGCAGGTCACCATTGAGCATTACCACGGGTACATGCGTAGCTACCTCGTATATATGGCTGTTGTCGTTCTTCTCCTTGAAGACCGAACCCACCAGGATGATGCCATCCACCTTTTTTTGCAGCATTATCCGGAGGTATTCCTTTTTCTTTTTAAGCTCCAGCCCGGTATTGCACAAAATCACGTTGTACCCCAGCTCCCTAAACCTTTGTTCTATGGTATAAATAGCGCTGGCATAATACGAGTCCCTCACATCGCTGGTTAAAACGCCAATGGTATGCGTGGCCCTGGTCACCAGGCTTCGCGCTATGGCATTGGGAGTGTACCTGTACTGCCGCAGTACAGCCTCCACCTTCTCCTTGGTCTCCTGTTTAACATTTGGACTGTTGTTTATCACCCTGGATACTGTTGCAATGGATACCCCGGCTTTTTTTGCGATCTCGTAGATGTTCATAAAATGCGCATCATCCTCCACCCTGCTGTATGCTTATGGCTATGCTGCCAGTTATAACGTCTCCCGGCTGCATATAGATTGTACCTGTATCCTCTATCCCCTCTTCGGCCATATTGAATCCGTTATTGCAGTTGGTGACCGGCTCAACCGCAAAAAACTCATGGTTATCTTTAGGCGAATATAGGATCACGTGCTTGAATATCTCATCCGCCTTCATGGTAAGCGTCACACCGCTACCGGGCCATTTTATAAAGATGGGAGCATGGAGAGCCCTGTAGCACTTATCGATATGCTCAAGGCCCAGCTGCCTCTCGTGGGAAAAGTCAAGCTCATGAGGTATTTCTGTCCATGGGCCGGTAGGTATTGGAGTATCGCCGGGATAAACGCCCTTTGCGGGCATTTGCAGAAACACAGCATCGTCCTGCTGGGTGAGCTTCCTCATGAAATATGGGTGAATGCCCATACCGCCCGGCATCTCTTCAGCCCCTGTGTTTTTGAGCATCAGGCGAATGGTTAATTTGGATCCTGCCAGAGCGTATTCTATCTCGGCATAAAAGGGGAAAGGCCATGCTATGTCATTGAAATCCCTGCTGTCAAAGCCCATTACAATCCGCTCGGCACTTCTATAGAGCACTTTCCAGGGCCTGAAGCGCACATCGCCGTGTATGGAATGCCCCTCAGGGGTATTCTTTTGAAGGTTATAGGCCTTGCCCCTGAATTTTAAGACGGCATTTTCGATGCGGTTTGAATAGGGGATCATATTGAAACAGGCAAACTGGCCCGCACTTTTGCTCTCCACTGCCTCAAAGGGCGTGGGCCTCATTATATCCACCCATTCATTGCCCAGGCAATACCGCATTGAGAATATACCCGCCCCCACACGAGGGCATACCTTAACCTCTATATGTTCATTTTTCAATACTTCCAATGGCTGTTCCATCACATACCCTCCAGGTTTTCGAACTTAGATCCCTCATACGCAAAAAGCCAGATTATCCCTTCATCGATAGCATTAACTACCTCCGCAGCCTTAACTCAAGCTATTTGGGCTCTATCATGTCTTCTTGCCATCCCCATCATCAAAATCAAAGCAATCTCTTCTCATCCGTAAATAAGTGCGGACTCGCTCATTCGCAGACAGAGGGTTACATCTTTGTGTTACTCCAACACCCGTTCAGCGGTTTCTATCTCTCAAAATTTTAAGTTGGGACCGCCCCATCTTACATATACCCTGCTTAAAGCTCAGGTCGCAAAATAATAAGCTTTACCGGCGGTGTTAGCAGCAATTGGTTTGTACCCCTCTTTCGCATAAGGTGCGGTGACAACTTGCTTTGTCAATTCCTCATTCGCTGAAGAACCTGCCTCTATACGCCCACAGGCCCAGCGCCGGATTGCTTATATAGAAAATCCTCTCGCCGTTTTCCAGCACGTTAAACCCGTCCTTGAGCTTTTCGGGGTTGTAAAGCTTGTAGGCCTCTTCCAAGTCCATGTACTTGAAGTTTACGCCCTCCACTTCCTCGCGGGTTAGATGGCCGGGCGCGTATGTGATGGTAAACCGCCCATCCGATGAACCGTGGATCAAATGAGCCGCCACCGATTGGTTCTCCTGCAGGTCCTTTTGCTCCTTCCACAGCTTGAGCACGCGCTCCCTGCCCACATATCCGTACTTGCGAATCAGCAGGTCATTGCCCCTATCCTCGCCGAACTGCCTCACGCCGGGAGCCAACACTATGAGCTCCCCGCCATCGGCAATGGCCATACGTGTCCTGTATATAGCCTTGTTGCCCAGCCAGGTACTCTTAAACTCCTGAGGATCCAAATACACCACCACTTTGTGCAGCGGTTCGTCCAGGAACTGCATGTTCTTCTGCTGGCTCAAAGCCACAGCCTCCTCAAACAATCTGCGCTCCCTCCCGATGAACAGGCCGTGAATCAAAACTTTTCCTTCTTCATGGGTAGTTACCGTCAGTATATACATGAGGGGCATGTCTTTGGCAAAGTGCTGCTCCGCATAGTCAAACACCTTGCGCACCGGCGAATGGTCCCGGCCCATGATCCTCTCCATGCCGTACACGGCGCCCAGCATGTGCGTCTTGTTTATCATGCTGTATCCGCCGCAGCCCACAAATATGTTCTTGCTGTAGTTGGCCATCCCTACTACCTCGTGGGGCACCACCTGTCCGATGGAGATGATGAGGTCATACCCTCCTTTAACCAGGCGCCAGTTGACCTCCACATCTATGGGGTCCTCCATCAAGCCTTCGGAAATCTCCTTGATATACTGGCCGGGCACTTCCCCAATCTTTATTACATCCTCCCGCCAGTTGTGCACGATAAACCGCTCTTTAGGGATCCCCTCCCCGAAGAAGGCTATGCGCTCCTCATCGCTCACGGGCATGTGCGTGCCCAAAGCCGGCATGATATCCACCTGGCAGGTGTCCTTCAGCATCTCATACAGCATGGCGGTAATATCCCCTGCTCCCGAATGAGCGCGGGTAAAATCCGGCGGCAAAAGGAGCACCTTTTTGAGGCTATCTTTGCGCCCTTCCAAAGCCCTCTCCAGGGCAGCACGAATCTGCCCGGCATCAAGCCCCCTGTTATCGGCCGCTTTTAATATAATTCCTTCCATAATTCACTCACCCCTGTTTGCCGTTTTATAATACCATTCCATGTAGCGCTCAAACCTCTTGGTGTATACCTTTGCCATCGACTCATTTGGAACTATTCTTTCTCCCTGACTTGGATTGAACTCCTCCAGCGACTTTATGACGCCAATGGCCTTTAATGCCACCGCTATAGCTCCCATTGTAGAGGCATGCTCTACGCTGGAGGTGTATATCTCCCTCTGGAATATATCGGCCGCCATTTGAAGCCACCAGCGGGAATTCTCGATGCCTCCCGATATCTTTATCTCTCTGGGTGCACCCATAAGCTGCTCCAGAACCACGTAGCATTGATACAGGTTAAACAGTATCCCTTCCAGTATTGCATAATGGAGATGCCCTATCTCATGATGGGGTTTAAGGCCGACAAAGCCGCCCGTCCTGCTGTCTTCCCATCCCGGGCAGCGTTCACCGTACAAAAACGGCAGAAAAACGGGCGCATCCTGTATATCAACCTTGCTGGCCAGCTCATCCAGCGCGCGATAGCTTACATTCCCAAGGTTTAGCTTTTTCCCAAACCATTCCACGCAGTTTCCGGCGCCCGATGTAGCAGCTCCGGCCAGCCTTTTGCCCTCGGCCACATAATAGCACCACGTGGATGGGTCATCTGGCAAAACCGGGACAGGGCTGGCAACCCTGAGGGCTCCGCTGGTCCCCACCGACATGGTCATTATGCCCTGGCCCATGGCTCCTGCTCCCACCTGGTTCAGCGCCCCGTCGGGACCGGGCAGCGTCACCGGAATGCCAGCCTTAAGCCCCAGCTTCGAGGCAGCCTCCTGGCTCAAAGGGGCCGTATGGTCCAGCTCGTAAAGCGGAGCCAGCTGGGATACCTTCAACCCTGCAAAGTCCAGTATTTCCTGGTCCCATTCCAGAGTGTGGATGTTCATAAACCCGGTGCCCGACGCAATGCTGCGCGAAACCCCTGTCTGCCCCGTCAGCCTTTCAAAGACGTATTCCGGCTGTGAAGAAAGGTAGCCTTCGGGATCAAGCTGCCCCTGCTGCTTAGCGTGGAGGTACTTCCACACAGGGTATATGCTGTGCACCATGCAGCCTGTGCGCTGGTAAAACCATCTTTTGAGCTGCTCATCCTTTCTGTACCGGCCGGCAGTGGGAGCGGCTTCGGTACTGGCCCAGGTCTTGATCCTGCCTATGGGCTTGCGCTCCCGGTCTAAAAACAGCACGCTGTGCCAGGTGCTTCCCAGGCCAATGGCGTCGATCTCGCAGTTTTCACGCTCGATAAGCGCCCTGGCGCATTCTATCACGGCCTGGTAAATCCCCTCAGGGTCCTGTGACACCACATCGTTTACGGTATCCTTATAAGGTACGCTCAATACTCCCCTTATCCCCTTTTCAAAGGAATATATCATGGCTTTGGCAGAAGAGGTGCTCACTTCCAAAGCAAGGATATTCACGCCCATCAACCCTTTCCCTTTACTTTTTCGATAACCAGTCGGTATGGAAAGTGCCTTCCCTGTCCACCCTCTCATAGGTGTGAGCTCCGAAATAATCCCGCTGCGCCTGTATCAAGTTAGCCGGCAGCTTCTCCCTGCGATAGGAGTCATAATAGAAAAGCGCTGAGCTGAAGCACGGCACCGGAATGCCGTATTGGACGGCCAGGCTCACAACCCTTCTCCAGCTGTCCTGCGCCTTCTCCACTACCTCTTTAAAATAGGGATCCAGCAGCAGATTAGCAAGAGATGGATTCCTGGTATAGGCCTCCTTTATGCGCTCCAGGAACTGCGCCCGGATTATGCACCCTCCACGCCACAGGAGAGCGATATCGCCCAGCTTGAGGTTCCAGTTATAGGTCTCGGATGCCTGTTTGAGAAGTGCAAACCCTTGCGCGTATGAACATATTTTGGATGCGTACAAAGCCCTGCCGATATCCTCTATCAGCTGCTCACGGTCCCCATCAAACTTCGCTTGAGGGCCTTTTAACACTTTGGAAGCAGCCACGCGCTCCTCCTTTATGGCTGATATGCAGCGGGCAAACACCGCCTCAGTGATGGTGGGAATGGCAACGCCCAGGTCCAATGCATCTTGCGACGTCCACTTGCCCGTCCCCTTCTGCCCTGCCCGGTCCAGTATGACGTCTACCATGGGCAGACCGGTTTCCTCATCTATCCTTCCCAGGATATCGGCTGTGATCTCGATAAGATAGGAATTGAGCTCTCCTTCATTCCACTTCTGGAATATAGACTGCATCTCTGGAGCCGAAAGCCCCAGCAACTCCTTCATCAGGAAATAGGCTTCGCTGATAAGCTGCATATCACCGTACTCAATGCCATTATGTACCATCTTCACGTAATGGCCGGCACCATCCGGTCCCACGTAATCGCAGCAGGGAATGCCGTCTCCCACCTTTGCGGCTATATCCCTCAGTATCTTCCCTACCTGTTTCCAGGCCTCGTAAGACCCGCCCGGCATGATGCTGGGGCCCTTTAAAGCGCCTTCCTCGCCGCCCGAAACCCCAACGCCCATAAAGAGGATCCCCTTCTGCGCAAGCTGCTCCGTCCGCCTTATGGTGTCTTTAAAATAGGAATTGCCCCCGTCGATCACTATATCTCCCTCATCAAGCAGAGGAACCAGAGAATTGATCACATCGTCCACAGGTTTCCCTGCCTTAACCATTATCATGACCTTCCGTGGACGGCTCAACGAGGCCACAAACTCCTCCAGGGTATAGGCAGGTATAATCCTTTCCTTGCCCTTTGCAGGCCCATCTATAAACTCCCTGGTCCTTTCGGCCGTACGGTTGTACACCGCCACGCAATAGCCTTTGCTCTCCATGTTAAGCACCAGATTCTGGCCCATGACCGCAAGGCCGATAAGCCCTATATCCGCTTTAGCCATTCAAAACAGCTCCTTTCGTGTTTGATTAAGAAAAGAATGGATTTGCTAGACTTTGTTTAAATTAAAAGCACGAGATTAAAGAATAGTGTTTGCAAAAAGCAGGAGCATAACTATTATGTAAGCGCTTACATTTAGTGTAGCACAACGGCTTTTTGCCGTCAACACAAAATTGAACCTTTAAGTACCATTACGTCATGGTTTTAGCAGAACTTTAATAGATTGGTATTCTTTCTTGCAGGAAGCCACCTCTATGGCCTTCTTGTAATCCTTTAAATCGAACACATGCGTTACCAGCGGCGATAAATCCATCTTCCCCGATGCCATTAAATCCAGCCCTATTTTAAAGGTTCTCTCCCTTCCTCCATCCACAGGATCGACACCATAACCGTATATCCCCTTTATGGTCACCTCCTTAAACCATACCAGCGACCAGTCCAGTTTTATCTTGGAACCAAGGCCGACCAGTACGAGCGCCCCTCCTGAGTTTATATACCGCAGTGAATCCCTCACGCTGGTTTCGGACCCCACACAGTCAAACACCCTGTCAAATCCGCCAATAAGGTACTTTTCACCAAGCAGGGGTTTTACCACTTTGCCACCGGTTATTTCCGCCATGGTTTCAACACGGCAATTGTGCGAATATACGACCCTGTCAGCTCCATACCTCTGGGCAAGCTGGCCCTGAAAATCATACTTGGCTATCACCGTTATATCGGCTTTAGAGCCAAATGCCCTCAGAGACGCCACTATCAAAATTCCTATGATTCCAGCGCCTATTACCAGAACCTTTTCATCGTCCCTGGGAAAATTTCTCAAGACGGGGTGAAGGGCAGAGCACAGGGGATCAATCAAGATGGCCTCTTCATCTTTGAGGTTGTCGGGAACCTTAAACAGCTGGGACTTATGCGCAACATAGTATTCTCCCCAGCTACCGCCTGTATCGGCGCACGTCCCCATGATTGTCCCTGCAGAGAGCCTGCCTTCGGTAAAATTTAAGCATAGGTTATAATCTCCTGATAAACATTTGGGACATTTTTCAAGCCCTCGAGGTTCGCACGATAATACGTCATCGGCCACTATCCTGTCTCCCACTTCAAATCCTTCGACATTTTTCCCTTTCTCCACAATTATCCCCAGGTTTTCATGCCCCATGACAAACCTCTTGGAGGCAAATGGCGAAAGCAAGGGGCTATCGTGAAGATATATCATATTGATATCGCTTCCGCATATGCCCCCGTATATGGTTTTAACCTTTACCCAGTCATCTCCAGGCAAAACCGGTTCCTGTACCTCCTCGTACCTTATGCAGGAAAACCGGCTGTAATAAAGCTTTCGATTGACCTTTCCCATTGCAAGGGTTAAAACGTACGGCACTAAGTCAGCCCTAAAAGTTACCGCCTTCATACCTCACACACCCCCTTCCACCATACTAGCAAAATTATGCTATATTACCACCCACATCTATAAGAAGTTTGATTCTACTATAAAAAGTCTATTTTGCTGCTTAAAACCAAGTTCTCAAAAGTGTAGTTGAAAAAATCAGTCGTATGATACTGCAGCGGACATTTATCCTGTTTGGCAAAACACCTTCTCAAAGGCATTCAATGCATAATCCAGTTGTTCTTTAGTATGAGTAGCGGTATAGCTGGTTCTAAGCAAACATTGACCGGGCTTTACTGCAGGGGAAACTACGGGATTGACGTATACCCCCTCATCCAGGAGCTGTTTGGCAATTACAAACGTTCTCCTATCTTCCCATGTCATGACGGGTATGATGGGGGTTTCGGTATGGCGTATGGGAATGCCCAGCTTTTTAAGCCCTTCTCTCATGTATCTTGCATTTTCCTGAACTCTTACAACACGTTCGGGTTCAGATTGGAGTATATTAAGCGCTTCAAGTGCGGCTGCAGCGTTAGCAGGTGAAATTGAGGCGCTGAATATGAAGGGCCTGGATACGTGCTTGACATAGTGTATTACATCCTCGCTTGCAGCTATGTACCCACCTAAACTGGCCAGGGATTTGCTGAAAGTACCCATTATTATATCCACCTGGTCCTCCAGGCCGAAGTATTCTGCCGTACCCCTACCATGTTTGCCCAGGGTACCAAGGCCATGAGCATCATCCACCATTATACGGGCCCCGTACTTTTTAGCCAGCCTTACTATCTCAGGTAGATTGCATATGTCGCCCTCCATGCTGAAAACCCCATCGACGACGATCAGCTTTCCATGTTTATCAGGAATTTTCTTTAAGATGCGTTCGAGGTCCTCCATATCGTTGTGTTCAAACTTAAGTACCTTTGCAAAACTGAGCCTGCATCCATCGATGATGCTGGCATGATTTGCTCTATCACAGATGATGTAGTCATTCCTTCCGGCGATAGCCGAGATTATCCCTAAGTTTGTCTGGAAACCGGTGCTAAAGGTCAGTGCCGCTTCCTTGTTAAGAAACGAAGCCAATCGTTTCTCCAGCTCTACATGCAAATCCAACGTACCGTTCAAAAATCTGGAACCAGAGCAGCCTGTACCGTACTTTTCTAAAGCCCGCTTGGCAGCCTCAATGACCCTGGGGTCAGAAGTAAGCCCAAGATAATTGTTCGAGCCTATCATTATAGTTCTCTTGCCATTGATTATGACTTCGGTATCCTGTCCCGACTCCAGTACCTGAAAATAGGGATAAATTCCTGCCTTCATGGCTTCCTTGGCAGCGGTATAGTTAAAGCACTTTTCAAAAATGTCCATTAACCCCTTCACCCCTCCCGCAAAAGCATTAAATTTAAAATTATGCTTTTGTCACCCCGTTGTTCAATTTGTTGTGAGGAGGTCCATGGTTCGTGTCCTCTTCCGTAAAAAGCCAAATCTTTATAAATGTGTCTCTTGTACAGCATTCAACTTGACTGAGCAAGTTTATGAGACTATTTTATCATATGAGATGAGTTTAACAAATACCAAAAAAATAAAAAAGCCCTTCTGACAGGGCTGTATTTCAAAAAATGTTTATGTATCCAAAAAAGAAAATGGCTCCTCAGGTTGGATTCGAACCAACAACCCCTCGGTTAACAGCCGAGTGCTCTACCGTTGAGCTACTGAGGAACGCTTT
>NZ_FOXR01000037.1:0-18421 GCF_900115765.1 Caldicoprobacter faecalis
TGGTAGTTGATTAGGAATTTAGCATGTCGTGTGGATTTGTAGGTATTCATTCTAAACCAACCTTCTTAATTCCAAGATTTGGTTTAATTATATCATACTTGGTTCTCAGTTTCAACCCTTGCATTCATCCCCGCCCTACAAGGACGAGGCTTTCTGCAGAATTCTTGTAAATATCATAAAAAATATGTTTTACAGCCTCAAAATCCGTTTATGAAAATATATTATAAAGAATGAGGACGAAAGAAGGTGGTACTATGTCCATAAAGTGGAGGCCCGAGCTGGAAATCGGCATTGAGGAGCTCGATAGGCAGCACAAAGCGCTGATAAACGCCGTCAACGATTTTTTGCAGGCCTGCGCTGAAGGGAAAGGCAAAGAAGAAGTGGGCAGCACAATGGACTTCCTCTCGGATTACGTGGTGACGCATTTCAATTACGAACAGGATTATCAAAAGAAATACGACTATCCCAAGTATGAGCAGCATTTGAGGATGCACCAGGCTTTCCTCAAAGAAGTTGAAAATTTAAAGAAGAAATTTGAGGATGAGGGAGCTTCCCTACATTTTACCATTCAGTTTAGCAAAAAGGTGGTAAACTGGATTATAACCCACATTGGCGGAGCCGATGCAGAATTTGCTGCATATGTTAAATCCCTGAAAAACAGCGATAAATAGGCGTTGACTTTAATTTTAACTGTAAATTTGATATAATTTAAAGAACCATAAATGAAACAGGGAGGGATTAAAGTTGTATTACAGGGAGTTTGGGGACCTAGGTTTTAAAGTTTCAACGTTTGGTATGGGTTGCATGCGTTTGCCCCTTAAAGTACAGCCGGACGGTTCAACGGATCAGTCGGTCATAGACGAAGAAGAAGCCATCAAGATGATTAGGTATGCAATAGACAACGGTGTCAATTACATAGATACCGCTTATCCGTATCATGGCGGCAACAGCGAAATAGTGGTAGGTAAAGCTTTAAAGGATGGATACCGTGAAAGGGTGAAGCTGGCCACTAAGCTCCCCATGTGGAAAGTGGAGTCTTATGAAGACTGCGAAAAACTGCTGGACGAGCAGCTGTCAAAACTTCAGGTTGACTATATCGACTTCTATTTGCTGCACGCTCTGGATAAGGAAAGGTGGGAAAAAGTAGAAAAATTCAACATATTGAAGTTCCTAGATAAAGCTGTCGAATCTGGAAAGATAAAATATCCTGGATTTTCATTTCACGATGAGCTGCCGGTATTTAAATCGATAATAGACGCGTACGACTGGAAGATGTGCCAGATTCAGCTCAATTTCCTGGATGAGAACTATCAGGCCGGGGTAGAAGGCATGCGCTACGCCGCATCCAAAGGAATACCCGTCGTGATAATGGAGCCCTTAAAGGGTGGCAGGCTTGCCCATAACATACCCAGGGATATTCAGGAGCTGTGGGACAGCTTCAGCGTAAAGCGTTCTCCGGTTGAATGGGCATTCAGATGGCTGTACAACTTCCCTGAGGTGACAGTCATCTTAAGCGGCGTCAGCACCATGGAACAACTCAAGGAAAATATCGAGATATTTAAAAACGCGGCCCCCAATTCAATGACTCAAGAAGAGCTTGACTTGGTTGCCAAGGTAAAAGCCGCGTATGAAAGCAAGATAAGGGTGAGCTGTACGTCCTGCAATTACTGCATGCCCTGTCCTTCGGGGATAAATATACCCAGGATATTCAGCCTGTACAACAACGCCTCCATGTATGACGATGTTGCAGGACAGAGCAAAGAGTATAAAAAGATCGAGGAGAATGCTGATGCCTCCAACTGCGTGGAATGCGGCCAGTGCGAGAGCGCATGCCCACAGGGCATACCTGTAATAGAGAAGCTCAAGGAAGCCCATGAGGTGCTGACACAGGGATTTTAACATCTTTGCCGCAAGAAGTCTCCATCTTCTATAAGATGGAGATGAATTGTGGTTGACTCGATTGGCAAGAAGAATCTTCCACTTTTTTAAACGAGAAATGCATGTTGTACGGAGATGATCGCAAAGAGCAATATCTGTAAAGCCTTTGATAAAAGAAAGGCAAAGGAAGAGAGGCAGAGGATGTCAAAAAGAAAAGCTCCTTGCCCTTCTAGCAGCGATGAGCAAGGAGCCTTTCTTTTTTACCGCTAAATTTGTACCAATTGAACATGCCAGTTAAACATACCCATTTTATACCAAGTAAGCATGCTCATAGCTTAACTATTAAAATGAAAAACGTTTATCAACTCTAAGAAGCATCAGAAACATCAACATTTCCATGGCATTTCTTGTATTTCTTGCCGCTACCGCAAAAACAGGGATCATTGCGTCCCAGCCGCTTTTCTGGGAACAGCTCATATCGCCCTGTTTTTGCAATAATGCCGGCGCGTTCCCTTTCTTTCAATACCTTTAAAGCCAATTGTTTGAAATAGGGCATGGAATGCTCAAAGAATTTTTTCCAGCCAGCACACAGCCAGCTCAGCTTACTGGAATTGCCGCCACCATACAGCCTGTGCTTGAGGCAGTCTCCCGAGCATAGGTAAAGCCACCGGCACCTCTGACATTCGCTGTTCCATTCAGCCTTTTGTTTCCCAAACTCCACATACGTGGGACTATTTTGCAGCTCCTCCCAGCTGTCCTCCATCACGTTCCCCAGCTTAAACTGGCGGGTGACAAAGAAGTCGCAAGGGTATATATCCCCATTGTACTCCACCACAAAGTACTGACAGCAGTTCCCCGCCAGATGGCATGTGGTGTATATCCCATCCACCAGGAAATTCAATATCGAATCAAATATCCGAACCGATACTCTGTACACGTCTGACTTTATCCACTCATCAAAAATTTCGCACAGAAACCTTCCCCATTCTTCCCCGGCTACGGTGTAGGGCATGGGATTTCCCTTTTCATCAAACTCCACGCAGGGGATGTACTGGTGATAGAAGCACCCCATGTCCTTCAGGTATTGGTATATCCCCCTGCCTTGCCCCGCGTTTTTTGCATTGACCAGCGTCAGTATGTTAAACTCCACCCTGTTTTTGCGCAGGCATTCGATGCCCTTCAGCACCATCCTATGGGTTCCCTGACCGCCAGCTGTCCTGCGATAGTGATCGTGCAGCTCCTCTGGCCCATCCAGGCTGACCCCTACCAGAAAGTTGTACTGCGCTAGCAGCGCAGCCAGCTCATCGTCTATAAGCGTGGCATTGGTCTGAAGGCCGTTGGAAACCTTAGCGCCCGACCTGCCATACCGCTGCTGAAGCGAAACCACCTTTTCAAAAAATTTCACTCCCATAAGAGTGGGCTCCCCACCCTGCCAGCCAAACGAATAAACCGGCTGCTCTGTTGCCATATAAGTGGATATCATACGCTCAAGGACATCATCAGGCATCCTGTGAATATGAGTTTCGGGATACAGCAAAGACTTGTCTATATAAAAGCAGTATTGACACCGCAGATTGCAATCCGCTGATGCCGGCTTCACAAGTAAAGAAAAAGGCTTGACCATTTCCCCTTTAAAACCCCTTTTGCTGATATCTTAACGCTTTTTATGGTTGATCCTGCTAAATATCACATTCCATAAGACTTTGCAAACTCCGGGTCATATGGCGCCCTTCTGCCGGGACAATTCTCCCTGGAACACAGCTTGCAGTTCTCAAAGCCGACCTCCGTAGCAAACCGAATGCCCGATACCGACTTTATGGGCAGCATCAAATAGCTGTCGGTCAATTCCACCCCTATATACCGCTTAGGGTCATCCAGTATCTGAAAAAGCTGCCTCTGCTGGCTTATTGGCCAATCCTGCAGCGACCCCGGATTCATGCTGGAGGTTTTGCCGGGATGAAAATTCTCATCAAGGTGTCTCTCAAAAGCCTTTAAGGCTTCATAGAGCGCCATCTCCTTGATGCCGTCTGCCCAGTAGCTCTCCAGAATATCGTCTATGGTCTCGGACCATCTTTCCAGTTCAATACCGCAAGTGACGATGTACGGGAACACCCTGTATACATGCTCCAGGTTGGTGCGAAGTATGCGGCTGGTCAATTTTATCCCGTCCACTATTACGAAATCCTCTCCCTTATCCTCTACATAGGCCTCCTTGTACAACACCTTGGGCCTGCCTATCTCTTCGGCCTGACGCGCCAGCGCTTCCACCTTTGCCGCATCCTGACTGGCTGGCTGCAAACGAAACTTCTTAAGCAGCCTGTCAACGTCCACCTTCCAGGAAATATTATCCAATACCATTAACCCCACAGTACATCCCCCGTTTTCAATCAATACTATAGTCTCAGAGCCCTCTTAACATCATATGTTTGCCTTTTATTTTTTATAAGCAAATCTTTTCGGTTCATCAAAATGCCATTGAAACAATGGGTTAATTGCTCAGCTAAAAATCAACAATCTCGTTGAGCATATTCAATAAAGTCTGTTATTAACAAAACCAGAGCTCACTTGTTACACAAAACTGCAGGGTTTTTGCTTTAATGTTACCTACAACCTTAAAATAATCAAATGCTATACAGTGAAAAATACAACATCACCCAGCGCTGCTCCTGCAGCCTTTGCCACCTCATCGCATTTTATCTTGAGCAAAAAGAATACCCTGTCCTGTGCCATCTCATGCTGCTCAAGCGACTCAAAATTGGCCTGCCCCTTTGATATGATGAGTGGAGCTTTGTTCAGTGCATCGGCGAACTCCTGGGACATGTGTTTAAAGCTTACGCCCAGAAACCGCGAACCAGTGGTGATCACCCTTGCCACCTTGTCCATACCTACATAGATAGCATCTTCCATGGTGGAATCATTGAGCACAGGGCCCTCTTTGACGACATATGTCACCTTTTTCCCCAGGCTCACCAGCTCTTCTACCAGTACCTTGTCAAACACGATCTCTCCTGCATTGTCACCTAAAAACAGTACCTCATCGACATTCTCCAGCTTTTGTTTAAATCTATCGTAGTGGTCCTTCGAAAAGCCGGTTTCCATGCTGTACCGCAATTCTCCTTCGATGTCAAAGCTTCTTCTTATACCCAGATCAATCACATTGCCCGCTACTGCTATCTTGAGGGCACTATGCAGCCTGTCTCCATACTCGTCCAGCATTCGCTTTAAGCGGGGATACAGCTCAAGCGCCAGGTCATTTGATTGTCTTTTAACTTCCTTATAAGGGTCATCCACGCCCATAAGCTCATATGTTTTCAAGACGGCATAGGTGGAATTCTCCGCAGGGGTGGCATTCCTGTCAAGCCCTTTCACATAATCCATGAGCTTGAACAATATCTCATGCTGAGAATCCTCATCTAGCCCCGCCATTCTCATACACGACACGGCCTGCTTCAGATAGCAATGCACGCAATCAACCGTGGCTCTCAACCCTGTGATCCCCCCTTATATTATATATTCCTCGCGCTTCTTTGGCCTACCCTCCAGCTCCGCCTTTTTCTCCTCATAGCCAGGACGGCCCATGAGCGCATATGTGGCGTTCTTGCCTTCCTCCACTCCCGGCTGGTCAAACGCATTGATGTTGAGCAGCTCGCCAGCAAAGGCCGTTTCAACTTCCAGCAGATAAAGCAGCTGCCCCACTGTAAACGCATTGACCTCGGGCAGTATGATGGTCCTGTTCATCCGTTTGGCCTTGTAAAGCGCATATTCAGTGGCCATCTGCTCGGCGTGTAAAAGCTGTCCCAAAGTATGCCCTCCAAGGAACGAAACGGCAGGCATATCCTCATAACCTTTGGGAATATCAACTTGGCTGCGGAAATTCTCCACTTTTATGAAGGTTATAACCTTGTCAAATGGCCCTTCGGTATACAGCTGTATCTGGGAATGCTGATCGGTAACGCCCAGTGCTTTTACGGGAGTTTGTCCCACATACACTTCTCTGCCCTCAACGTCAAACTTTTTGCCCAGGCTCTCAGCCCACAGCTGAGCATACCAGTCAGCCATATACTTCAAGGAATCGGCATAGGGCATCATGACGGATATGTTCTTGCCTTGTTTCATGGCGATATACTGAAGAACAGCCGCCATATAAGCAGGATTCTCAAACACGTCATCCTTGCTGCACAGCTCATCCATATAAGCCGCCCCTGCCAGCAACTCCTCGATATCGATGCCGCACACCGCCGCTGGCAAAAGCCCCACAGGCGAAAGCTCGGAGAACCTACCCCCTACACCAGCAGGAATATAGAAGGTCTTAAATCCTTCCTCCCTGGCTATACGGATGAGATTGCCCTTCTCAGCATCGGTAGTGGCAATGATGTGCTCACGGTACTCATCCCCAACAGCTTCTTTTAGCATGTCCCTCACAATCAAAAATTGAGCCATAGTCTCCGATGTGCTGCCGGATTTTGTTATAACGTTAAACGCCGTACTCTTGACATCAATGATATCAAACAGAGCTCTCATCCGTTCAGGGTCTATATTATCCACCACATAAAACCTCGGACAGCCGTTTCGCTTCTCTCTAGGCAGCTCGTTGTAATGCAGGTGGTTGAGCGCCTGATGTACCGCTATAGGGCCCAAAGCCGACCCACCAATGCCCAATACCACAAAGCTCTCGAATCTATTCTTTATAGCTTCCGCAGTGGCCAAAATATCCTTGACCACATCAGCCTGGGTATACGGCAGGTCCCTCCACTCGGTTTTACCGGCCTTTCTTTTCTCTTTCAAAGCCTCAATGGCAGCCTTTATCTTGGGCTGCAATGCAAGGATCTGCTCCTTGCTTATGCCGTATTCCTCTCCAATCATATCCGACATCATGTTGTTGTAATCGAACCTTATCCTCATGCTTTCTCTCCAGCTGGCATCTTCAAACCTCTTCATGAGTATCTTACCCCCTTTAAATATATCCTTCCACAAGCATTTTATTTTCCACGCTCTTCTCAATGAACTGATGCAACCGGATGAACACCAGTCGGCTCTCACAATCAAGGAAGATAAAGTGCCCGGATTTAGGGAAATACTGAATTTCTTTATCTTGACCCAAAAAACTGTCGTATATGTAAGACGCACTCTTCCAGTCTACGATATCGTCCTTTTTCCCCTGTATCACTAGAAGAGGGCAGCGCAGCCTGTACAGTGCCTTTTTTACCTGATGGAACAGCCTGTTAAAGCCCATCAAGTGGTACAAAGCCAGGATGATAATCCTGTTAAGATGCGGGTTACCCACTCTTACACCTTCACGGTACAGCATTTCAAGCACTTTCTTGGCATCAACCAGATATATGGGGGTATTTATGGTTATCAACGCATCCACCATATACTTTTCGGCAAGAAGTATGCCTATCAGTCCCCCAACCGAAACGCCTATGACCACCACATAATCGTATTCTTTGTAAAACTCCTCAAACTTCCTCTCGGCCCTGTACAGCCATTCTAAATAGGCATAAGTGTTAAACAACTTTACAGAGCCAAATTCTATGCCAATTCCACAACAATATGTACCGTACCCCTGCTCCTCCAGGTAAGAACAGAGAGCTTCCACTCCAAAGCGGTCACCGCTGACACCGTGAAGGATAAAACACCCTACCCGACCGTTTTTTTTAGCAAATACAGCCACGACTGCCCTCCTTTCCGATTCAGATTAACAGACATATTTTATCATACACAGCCGGCACCTTCCATGAACAATTATTCCCATTTATTCTCCTATGATCTTTACGAGAACGCGCTTGCGCCGTTTCCCGTCAAACTCGCCATAGAAAATCTGCTCCCAGGGTCCCAAATCCAGTTTACCATCGGTGATTGCAACCACTACCTCTCTGCCCATTATGGTGCGCTTCAAATGGGCATCGGCATTGTCCTCAAATACATTATGCCTGTACTGTGAATAGGGCTTCTCGGGAGCTAGCTTCTCCAGCCATTCCTCAAAGTCCTGGTGAAGCCCTGGCTCGTCATCGTTTATGAACACGCTGGCGGTGATATGCATGGCATTGCACAGGAGCAAGCCTTCCTTTATCCCGCTTTCCCTCACACATTCCTCCAAAATAGGGGTAATATTGATAAAATCACGTCGCTTGTTTACCTCAAACCAAAGCTCCTTCCTGTAGCTCTTCATTGCCTTCCAGCCCCCCTCCTTTACTTTTAGTTTTGCCCTTCATCTTTTTACCATTCATCAATCATGCAGCGTATACGCCATTTTCTTCCCGTATAACGGGCTATGACTGCCCCGTGATGGTCGTTTCGCAACACCTTTGCTCCTCTATTCTCCAGCCTCTGCAGCACCTCAGGGCTCGGATGCCCAAAGGTATTTTCTCCAACCTGTATAACCGCCAGCTGCGGCCTTAAAACCTCCAACCATTCATCAGAAGAGGAGGTATTGCTGCCGTGGTGAGCTACCTTCAATATATCTATCGGCAAATTCCAATTTTTCGATAAATGTTCCTCTACATCAGCCTCTATATCTCCCGTGAAGAGCATAGTGGCATCCCGATAGCGCAGCAAAATCACCAGCGAACGGTTGTTATCACCTCTATCGAATAACGCTTCAGGCTGTACCCCTTCAGCCTGGGGATACACCACGTCAAGCCACACATCATTGCCCACCCTGTACGACAGTCCAGCATAAGCATACACGTTTTTGATGCCTTTTTCAAGCACCAGCTCTTTGAGGCGGATATATTTATCACTTTTCTCCCCAGGTGGATATTCCATAAAAGCCCTCACAGGAATATTTTCAAACACCGCAACCAATCCTCCGATGTGGTCATCATGAGCATGGGACATGACCACAAGGTCAAGATGCCCCACACCGTTTTTCAGCAAAAATGGCACTACAATGTCTTCTCCAACATCAAACGTGCCAGTATGGCTTGCACTCCTGCCGCCCCCGTCTATCAAAATGTACTTTTCATCCGGGGTCTTTATGTATATACAATCTCCCTGACCGACATCTAAAAATACCACCTCCAGGTCATTATCCAGCAGGGGAGCCAGTATCCTAGCCAGTAACAATACAGCCGCCATAACCCCGCACCACAGAAAAGGCCGCCTCACCCATCCCGGCTTCTCTGGCGACAGAAACCAAATCGCCAGGTAATAGCATGCCAGAAAAAGGCATGAAGGCGAAACCACGCGAATAAAAGCCCATGGAATGGCTGCGAAAACTTCATTCCCCCTCACAAGCAAAAAGCACAAAAGCTTTACCGGAGGCCCCAGCAAAACTCCCATAGGCGGAATCAGCAAAGCCCCGACCATCAACGCAAAACCCATCAAGACTAACAACCCTGACAGGGGCACCAAAAACAGGTTGGCAATCATGGCAACAACCGAAAAAGCGTTAAAATGATAAGCTATGATGGGCCATACCCCCAGCTGGGCTGACAGGGTAACCGATAAGCCGGCCGCCATCCACCTGGGCAAAAACTTCAACCAGCTTTCAAAGCATTCGGCAAACAGGATGATACCCGCAACTGCCGCAAACGACAGCTGAAAGCCCACATCAAACAGGTCCAAAGGCCTGACCAGCAATATCGAGAAGGCAGCCACAAACAGGTTATTGAGCATATCCGGCTGGCGCCCCACCGCTTTACCTCCCAAAAGCAAAGCCGCCATAACAACGGCCCGCACCACCGATGGGGCAGCCCCCACCATAGCGCAGTAAAGGCACAGCAGGCATACCTGAAAGACAAACGCCTGCTTTTTTGTAAGGCAAAGCAGCCCCGCAATGGACGACAGGGCAGCCGCAATAAACCCCACATGCAGCCCTGATATGGCAAGCACGTGAGACAGCCCGGTAGTCTGAAAGTCCCGCTGTACCTCTGAAGGCAGTAACCACTTTTGGCCAAGCAGCATGGTCTTTACAAGGGCGCCCTCTTCCCCACCCACGTACAGATCAAACACAGCCTCAGCACGGCTCTTTAAAGCATAAATTAATGACATCACATACGGGAGACTACCCACACCCGTCTTTTTTATGCTATATGGCTGCACCGACATAACGTTGTAGATACCGCGCCTTTGCAGATATGCCCTGTAGTCAAACCCTTTTGGATTGCGCTGACCCGGCGGCTCTTCCAGCCTGCCCCTTACCTCAACGATATCCCCATAGCTGTAGCGCTGCCTCTCCTTTTGTTGGCCTTCGGGATAAACGCTAACCTGAACCTTGGTTTTTACATTTCTCTTGTCCCCCTCCGCCACAACCCAAAGCGTCTCAACTACGTAAATATCTCGTTGCTGGGTATACCTCGGGCTTTCCACAATCTGTCCCTGTATCTGTACCAGTTTATCCGTTATGTCTCCAAGAGGGTTTGTGGGATTCAGCCTTACCTGTACGGCCAGAATGCCAAACAAGCCAAACAGAATCAATACCGGGATCAGGCCGGCATTGCTCTTACGCTCCAGCATCCAGGCCATACCGGCTACCAGAACAGCAGCCACTCCGGCAAACAAGGCAAGTTCCTTACTGAGCCTTGTTCCTACCACAATCCCGATGATATAGGCGGATGTCAGCCATATCGCAGGGCGTTTTACCCAAACCGTCAAGACCCATAAGACCCCTTCCACTCGTGTCAATCGTACCGAATGTGCAAAGCATTTAAATAGCCGCTTAATCTTATCTTTCAGGAGCAGATTTCAGCGGGTTGCATGTAAAACAAACCGCTTTTCTAAAACACGATTTTTTAAGATAAAACTTCACAAAACTCTCTATCACCAAAGTCTTCCTCAGCCTAAGCCAGGTCTTATACACTGTATTCCTTCATTTCCTGGGCAATAAATGCCCTGGGATAGCTTGCCGCAGCTTCAGCCAGTATGTCCTTTTCGTCATACCATGGCCATATATGGGTGAGCATCAACTGCTTTACCTTTGCTTTTGCCGCGATAAGCCCAACCTCCCGGGCAGTGAGGTGTGGCACGTTCGGACTGGTTTTGTCCTTCTCCAGCAATCCCGCATCGGCAATAAAGAGGTCAGCGCCACAGGCAAACGCTTCTATTTTTTCGTTATAGTTGGTATCGCCCGTGTACACCAGCGTCTTGTTCCCCCCTGCGATTTTGATGCCAAAGCTCTGAACGGGATGCGTCATTTCCTGGAAATAAAATGACAGCTCTCCTATTTGCAGCTGCATACCATCGTGGATCGGATGCACTTCAAATACGTTTTTAAAAAACAACCTATCGTATTCGTCTTTAGGAGTCTCAGGAACATACACGGGAAGCGGTTTAACCTCCCTGAGCCCGCGGACGTTTAAAATATCCAGCGCATAGCGCAGCACCAGCATATCCGACACATGGTCGCTGTGCAAATGCGAAATCACGATTGCCTTCAATTCATCTATAGGGCAAATCTGCTGGAGCCGGCTGAGCACCCCATTGCCACACTCCACCAGTATCCTGGTACTTCCCTCCTGCACCAGATATCCCGAGCAGGCTCCCGAAGCCGCGGGAAATGGGCCGTATTTGCCAAGCACTGTGACCTTCACAGCCATCGCCCTCCTCTCTGGCTTATTTTTCCTCAAAATTCTCGATTATATATCAAATATTAGCATATTTTGCTATATAAATAAAGGAAAACCCAGCAGAAAAATTTTTAAAACACCCTGTGAAAATAGCATCAATTGATGTATAATAATATATAAGCCAAAAACTCGGGAGGGATCGGTATAAAAGCTACAGCAACCAGGGCGGTACAACAGCCGTTATTGTTCTCCAACTCAAAATACCACAACTTAACTTTTGACCAGGTGTATGAGCATATACTCAACTTTATCAGACAGGCTCCTTATTGCGAATATCGCCTGTCGGTGGGTTCGGATTCGCAGGTGGGCAGAAATACGGTGTTCGTGACCGCCATACACCTTCACCGTATCGGCAGAGGGGCCATCGGCTTCATCACAAAGCACGTAGTCCCCAGACCCATGAAAAGTCTGCGGGAAAAGATATATTACGAAACCGCCAGGACCCTGGAAGTGGCTGCCCTATTCACTCCCGATAAAATTGAGAAAATTGTACAGTGCCTACTCAGGCCTTCGGGCCGTTCAGGCGATATCCATTTTGAGTTTCATCTTGATGTTGGTACCAAAGGTGCCACCAAGGATTTAATAAATGAAATGGTGGCCATGGCCAAAGGCACAGCCTTTGAACCGAAGATCAAACCCGAAAGCTATGCGGCCAGCTGCTATGCCAACCGCTACACCAAAGACTCACACCTGTATAGAGTGTAATAGGGCGGTTTTAGCCATTAGCAAGGTTTAGCGCGTTTTTTGAGGAGACTTATATTTATAGGATGCGTAGTGAAAAGACAAAACTTAGACTGTTTAAATAGCAGCAAAGCTCCCTCTTTTTTAATTTTCTTTTATTGAATATTGAAAAATGCTCTTATTTTGTAGTGCATTAATTTTTGCCTCATTCATTGACACGCGCTCCAAAATTCCTGGTAGCATATTCGAGCACCAAACCCTGTCATGTCTAACCTAACCAGCATCAGTTCTAGCATCTATTTTATCGAAAGAATATGCAAGAAGACTCCATCTTTTACAAGATGAAGATGAATTGCTAAAAATGTGATAAAATATTTCTCGGGTGATGGCTAATGTACAGAACTTAAAGTAGCTGGCGAGTCTGCAGTTGAGCAGATAGTCAGTAGTGGGTGTGTGGCCCACTCTGTGAGAATAAGGGTAGCTTAGACTACCAAACTTCTCACGAAGCCACCACTGCTATAGGTGGTTGATAGTTCACTTCAAAATAGGGTAATAAAGCACAATAAATAAAAATCACGCCTATAAGGAGGAAATTTTTATGAAAAAAATAACGCCTTGCCGCCCGAAATGGAAGGGTACCATGACAGACCGCGAGCGGTTTAACAATCAGATGCATTACAAGCCCTTCGACCGGTGCTTCAATATGGAGTTTGGATACTGGGATGAAAATTTCAAAGAATGGCCCATATTTGTGGAAAACGGCATCACCAACAACCATGAAGCCGACATCTTCTTCAATTTCGACAGGATAGAGGTAATAAGCGGTAACGTATGGATGTCTCCTCCTTTTGAATCAAAGGTCGTTGAAGAGACCGAAACCACCAAAATCCTCATCAACAGCGACGGCCTTCTTGCTGAAGTTCCAAAGGACGGCCATGACACCATTCCACACTTCATAAAATCCTCCATCGTAACCCCTGAAGACTGGAAAAGGTGCAAAGAAGAACGCTTCCGAAGGGATGACCCTTCACGGAAAGTGGATATCGAAGCGCTCAAAAAAGCCCATCCACCCGACAGGGACTATCCGTTGGGCGTAAACACCGGTTCAATGATAGGTAAGATTCGAGACATGCTCACATTCGAAGGCCTGGCATATGCCTGTTATGACTATCCCGATATGGTTGAAGACATGGTGGAGACCTGCTGCCTCCTAGTTGAGGATTTTTTGGATCAGGTGCTGCCACATTTCGATTTCGATTTTGCAGCAGGATGGGAGGATATATGCTTCAAAAACGGACCTATAGTCTCGATCGATTTCTTTAAAAACATGGTGGTGCCGCGCTATAAGCGCATACATAAGAAGCTCAAGGAAGCCGGTATAGATATATGGTATGTCGACTGCGATGGCGACGTCCGGCCTCTTTTGCCTTACTTTTTAGAGAGCGGAATCAATTGCCTGTTCCCCTTTGAAGTCAACAGCTGCTGCCATCCAAAAGAGCTCCTGGCCGAATACGGGAAGGAATTGAGAATCATGGGCGGTGTAGACAAAATGGTACTGGCCCAGGGTAAAGAAGCCATCAAGGAGTACCTCGAAAGCCTTGTACCGCTGGTGGAAAGAGGAGGATATATCCCGTTCTGCGACCATCGCTGCCCGCCCAACGTAAAACCCGAAGATTACCTTTATTACCTCGACCTGAAAGAGGAGCTGTTTGGCATGAAATAGCCTGCCGTTATATAAAGCTACATAAAAAACAAAAGGAGCCATGGGGACTTATAAAAACCTCGTGGCTCCTTTTCGTTTTATCAATTCTTGTTGTTCGTTTCATCCCCGAAAATAAATTCCCATACGCCAATTTGTATCCAGTACACCTGACGGCAGGCTCGAAGACGGCATCATTACAGCTAAACCTTTAAGTGCTATCTATGTTACTCTATCGGCCTGGTCTTGACTTTGAGCCATTCCCTCTCCTTTTCATCCAGCAATGGCGATAACAGCTCATACACCATGCTGTGGTATTCATTGAGCCATTTCTTCTCTTCTTCGTTCAAGAGTCCGGGATCAATTGCATTGAGGTCAATAGGGCAGTATGTGACGGGTTCAAACCTTAAGAACTTTCCAAATTCAGTTTCTCCGTCCTCTACCACCAGCATCTCATTTTCGGTGCGTATGCCATACTGTCCCTCGATATACACCCCCGGCTCGTTGGTCAAGATCATCCCCTTTTCCAGTTTCACGTTGTTGGGGATCTGGCTCATGCGCTGCGGCCCTTCGTGGACATTGAGGAAATACCCTACTCCGTGCCCGGTGCCGCATTTATAATCAATTCCCTGTTCCCAAAGGGGCAGCCTTGCCAGTATATCTATGTTGGAGCCCGTAGTCCCGTACAAAAACCTCGCCCTCGCCAGGTTTATGTGCCCTTTGAGCACCAGCGTAAAATCCCTTCTTTGCCTGTCAGTAATAGGACCCAAAACTATGGTACGGGTTATATCGGTGGTCCCTCCCAGATACTGGCCTCCCGAGTCGATGAGCAAAAAGCCCTCCTTTTCAAGAGTATAGCAGGTTTCATGGGTGGCCTGATAATGCATCATGGCAGCGTGGTCCTTGTAGGCTGCAATGGTGGCGAAGCTAGGACCCATAAAACCTTCCTGCTGCCGCCTGAACTCTTCCAGCTTTTCGGCCACAGTAATCTCGGTTATTTCCTCCTTGCCCAAGTTCTGCTCAAGCCAGTAGAGGAATTTAACCATGGCCACGCCATCGCGCACATGCACCTTTTTCAGGTTCTCTATCTCAACCTCATTCTTCACAGCCTTCAATCTAGCAACGATGCTCAGGTCCTCTACCTTTTTACATCCCTTTGCCATGGCATCATACAGCCGGCTATTGGTGGCAGCCGGGTCAAAGAGTATAGCATCGCCTTCTTTCAACCCAGCAAGATGCCCATATATCTTTTCGTAGTCGTCAACGATTACCCCATTCTCCTCGAGCAAGCGCGCTACATCGCCAGGAACCTTACTTCTGTCTATAAACAGCCAGGCCTGACTTAAAGAAACAAGGGCATATGCTATGGCCACCGGATTGTAGGCTATATCGCTGCCGCGAATATTATACAGCCAGGCCACATCATCCAGGCTGCATACCAAATAATAATCGACGCCTTTCTTTGCCATTTCCTGGCGCACCATATGCATTTTTTGAGCTGCAGTTCTTCCCGCAAAGGCCACATCGTGAACAAATACCGGCTGCTGTGGTACTGGAGGCCGTCCCTCCCATATCTCGTCCACCAGATCAAATTCCTGGGTGAGGGATATTCCTTTTTTTGAGAGCTCCTTCTCCATTTCCCTAACCTTGGAAACTGAGAACACTTCGCCGCATATCCCAACACAGCTATTTTCAGGAAGTTCCTGCCTAAGCCATTCTATGTAATCAGGTACCCCCGGCATACCTGCTTTAAAAAGCTGTATTCCCGTGCCTTCAAGCTGTTTTTCGGCCTGTATGTAGTATCTGCCGTCAGTCCACAGGCCGCTTTTTTCACGGGTCACGACCAAAGTCCCAGCCGAACCTGTAAAGCCGGATAGCCATTTTCTGCTCTCCCAGCGAGGAGCCACATACTCGCTCATGTGGGGGTCCGAACTGGGAACGATGTAGGCCTCCATACCCTTCTCCAGCATCTTCTCACGCAATTTATTGATTCTCTCTTTTACATCCAAGTAATTACCCCTCCCCTATTTTGTTGTATTTGCTATACCTCCTGCAGTGTAGATGTTATGGAACTATCCCTACTTACAGTGGTGATAGCGCCATGACAAAAGCGACTTATATTGCCAGCATATCCACGCTTAAAGGGGGTGTTCCCATTCATCTTTGCATCTTTTTTGCCTTCACTTGGCTTTTATTCGCACTTACGGTGCAAAATCTATGAGAATATTTTACCACATTTTTAAAGGCAATTCATCTTCTACAGTGAAGATGAATTGCCCCCTTATAGCAAATTTTACCGGATACAGGTTTCTTCTCTCAGCCAAACCATCATCTCGCCGGTCCCCCTATTGCCCCATGCATAATAGGGCACAGCCTTAACCTCTACTTCTTCATATTCATTTTGAGCGAAGCTATAGCATTCATCATCAAGCCAATCTTTCAACCTGTACGCCTTAAAGGTTATGGTTACTACTCCGTTTAAAAGCTCCTCCTCAAAAACTTCCCTAAACTCCACATTCTTGGGTACTATGATTTTGTGCAGCCCTTTCCCGTTATCCACCTCTTCTATGCAATAAACCATTGGCCCACGCTGTATAGCTACTTTTCCCACGTTCTCCCGCACTTTGGGGTTAGCCCGTACCAGCACAGCCTTCATGGGATAAACTATACCGATCTCATCATTTGGCTCCCATACTCTTCTTATCCTAACATATCCCTTTTCAATATGTTCCCCTATGTTCACAGGCTGACCGTTTACACGAATGGAAGGCTCTTGACACCATGAAGGAACGCGTATTGCTATAGTAAATTCCCCTTTTGAATCGGGATTAACCTTGATGTTTATATTTCCATCCCAAGGATAGCGGGTCTTAACATCTAGCGCAACGTTTTTGTCATCTAAAGCTATATTTACGTTGCTGTTTGCGAAAAGGTGGATATATATCTCGCCATCGTTGGAGGTAGAATACATGTAATCGCCTATCGAGGCATAAAGCCGGCTGACATTGGTGGGACAGCAGGCACATGCAAACCATGCTGAACGCTGTGGCTTCACATGAGAGTGGTCCATCCTCTTCTCGCATGCCTCTGGATCCACCTCAAGGGGATTTACGTAGAAGAACTTTTTGCCATCAAGCGATATACCGCTTAAAATTCCATTGTATATGGCTTTCTCCAAAACATCTGCATACCTGCTATCAGGGTCCATTTGAAGCATTCTGTGAGCAAAAAACGCAAGGCCTATAGAGGCACAGGTCTCACCGTAGATGGTATCATTGGGCAAATCATAATCAAATGAGAAGGACTCTCCATAACTTTGCGAACCTACAGCTGCCGTTATATACATCCTCTTCTTGGTCACGTTATCCCATAGCCTTTTCAGCACCGCAAACAATTCCTGATCACCGGTTTCCCTGGCTATATCAGCCGCACCGGCATACAGGTACATAGCTCTTACCGCATGCCCTTCAGCAGTTGTCTGCTCCCTTACCGGCAGATGAGCCTGGCAGTACCTATACCCAAACCACTTGCCACCTCCACCGGTGGTAATTTCGTGCTCCCCTCTTTGTTCAGCCTCGAGTGTGAAATAATGTGGCTGTTTACCCCGCTCATTGATAAAGAATTTAGAAAGCTTCAAATACTTTTCATCCCCTGTAACCTTGTACATCTTAACCAGGGCAAGCTCTATCTCTGGATGACCATCATACCCCCTCTTTTTCCCCGGCTCAGGGCCTAGCACTGTTAATATATGATCAGTAAACTTGCTCATGATGTCAATGAGCTTGGTCTTACCAGTAGCTCTGTAGTACGCGACAGCGGCTTCCATCATATGCCCTGCACAGTAAAGCTCGTGCAGGTCCCTCAAGTTGGTCCATTTTTTATCGGGATGGGCTACAGTAAAATACGTATTTAAATACCCGTCTGGCTGTTGCGCCCTGCCGATGAGGTCAACCAGTTCATCCAAAATTTTCTCCAGCTCAGGGTCAGGTTTCAACATCAGGCTGTAGCTGGCAGCTTCCAGCCATTTAGCCACATCGCTATCCTGAAAGAACATGCCGTAAAACTCGCCCTTTTGCTCCCCCGCTGCAATACGAAAATTGGCTATAGCGTGGCTTTTTGGTGCCCCCTCCACATTATCATTAAGTACATCATACTGATAGGGGATGGTTTCATTCACGATTAAATCTTGAATAGAGCCCAATAGTCCTCCCTTGAGTTTTACGTTTTCCATTTTGACGTTGGTAAGTTTGTTTAGTTGCATACAGCATCCTCCTTTTCTAATTAGCTGTTTTTTAGCTATTTTAGCTATCTTACTTGCAATATCATTATTATATAGTTTTTTACTTAATCGGAAAATATATAGTGTATCTCTCATCGATTACATTATACAAAGGTATAAATTTAAAATTCTCAATTTAGTTAAGTCCATATAATTGTGTAAAAAGGGGTTGAGCCACCCCCACCCCTCTGGTTAGAATTAAAAATGTAAAAACCAAAACCTAACTGGAGGGATGAGAAATGGCTCAATACAATATTACCATTGATTCTGAAATTTTGCACTATCTTTTTTTAAAAGGAGCTAAAGATGAAGGTA
>NZ_FOXR01000006.1:0-106975 GCF_900115765.1 Caldicoprobacter faecalis
GCTCTTTAAGCCTGGTAGTAGGGCTATTGGCTTGCCCCACAGGTGTGAGGTACACACCACACCTGTGTTGCCCTATTGAGTGGAATATCCACCCAGTAGGGAAGACGGCCTGAAATTCGGAGCTGTCAAGAATCCTCGCCCCTTCCAGGGCGGGGAGAAGTCAAAAGGGCGAAGCATATTTTGTCCATCCTTACTCATCGTGGGAAAGAACAAGCAATGAAAGGCAAAACGGGATTATAAGGCGTTTTATTCCCAAAGGCAAAGCGATAAAAGATGTACCGTTATCAGAGGTGAAGGAGGTAGAAAGATGGATGAACCAATATCCCAGGAAGGTACTGAACTATAGTACAGCAGAGGAATGTTTTTACAAGGAGCTATTGAAGATATGCGAGGGAAAAGGCAAAGTGCTAGAGGAACAGTATGTCCAGGCAAGCTAATACAGCAGATATTTAAAGAGAAGAATGTAAATGATAGTGTATAGTTAAGGCCTTTTGGCCAGGCATGCCAAAAGGCCTAGGGACAATTATATTATTTGCGTAGGTTGTCAAGGTCGGGTAGTATTTTCTCGCTTACACTCGAAAATCTCCACCGTTCCCTTGACAATGTAAGGTTTTATAGTTCGTATAAGAGTAAAAATTTGGATATCTATATCATACTTTTTCTTAAAAAGTGTTGCATTTAATATTGCAATTTAGAAAATAACACTCGTATCAAAAAACTATTGCATTCTACCAAAAATTTTTGTATACTACTTTTAGTACCTGGTATTAATATTAGCTAATGAACCCAAAATATACTTTGAGGTGATTTATAGATGGCGCGGTTGAACCTCCCTAAAAAGGCCAGGCAAAGGGCGCTGATGGAGCGCCTTAAGGCTGATCCCTTTTTAACTGACGAGGAGCTTAGCGATATCTTTCACGTAAGCGTACAGACCATTCGTCTAGATAGGCTTGAGTTGGGGATTCCCGAGCTTCGTGAGAGGATCAAAAGCGTTGCAGAGCGGAATTACGAAAAGATTCGCGCCATCGGCGGTCAGGAGATCGTGGGAGAGCTGATTGAACTGGAGCTGGGCAAAAGCGGCATTTCAATATTAACCCCGACTGAGGATATGGTATTTCAAAAGACCAAGATAGTGCGAGGGCATTACATCTATGCCCAGGCTGAGTCCCTGGCCATTGCGGTGATTGATGCCAAAGTGGCTTTGATAGGCGTAGCCAACATAAAGTATAAGACGCCGGTTTACCTGGGCGATAAGCTGGTTGCCAAAGCGGAAGTGGTAAGGCGCAGAGGTAACAAGTATTTCGTGTGGGTAAAGACAAAGGTAAACCATCAAGAAGCCTTCAGAGGGAAATTTATACTGGTTTCAATAGATGATGATCAATAGGAGTTTACAGGAGGGTTTATATTATGAACATAATCGTGGATGCCATGGGGGGAGACAACGCTCCGGGCGAGATTGTACAGGGGTGTATCGATGCGGCGCGTGAATACGGTATTTCTCTCACCCTTGTGGGAAAAGAGGATGTCGTATGGGGGGAATTAAAAAAGCGGAATGCGCCGGAAGGTAAATTTACAGTGGTTCATGCCCCGGAAGTCGTCGAGGCCGATGATGCTCCGGTGGCCGCTATAAGGGCGAAGAAGGATTCGTCAATGGTAAAGGGACTTGAGCTGCTCAAACAGGACCCCAAAGCCGTGTTTGTGTCGGCCGGGAACACGGGGGCTTTGATGGCCGGTGGGCTCCTTAAAGTTGGCAGGATAAAAGGGATTGATCGGCCTGCCCTTGCGCCAATGATACCCAATTTGAAGGGAAGCACACTGCTCATAGATGCGGGGGCCAATGCCGAGTGCAAGCCTCAAAACCTCGTACAGTTCGCCGTGATGGGTTCCATATATATGGAAAAGGTGATGGGCTATAAAAATCCCACGGTAGGGCTGGTCAACATAGGGCAGGAGGAAACCAAGGGCAATGAGCTGACCAAAGAGGCTTATAGGCTGCTTAAGGCCGAGAAGTCAATCAATTTTGTTGGCAATGTCGAACCGAGGGATATGCTGGAAGGCGTGGTGGATGTCCTGGTATGCGACGGGTTTGTGGGCAACGTCATATTGAAGCTTACCGAAGGCGTGGCCTTGGGCCTGTTTCAAATGCTGAAGGAAGAGCTCACAAAAAACGCCGTGACAAAGATGGGGGCTCTGCTGCTCAAACCCGGGTTTAAGAGGATCAAAAAAAGGATGGATTATGCCGAGCATGGCGGTGCTCCTCTTCTGGGTGTAAAAGGCGGGATTATAAAGGCTCATGGCAGCTCGGATGCAAGGGCAATTAAGAATGCGGTGCGCCAGGCCATGCTGTTCATTCAAAACAACGTGCTGGAGACCATTACCGATTACGTGAGATCGTCTGAGGAGGTCTAGTATGGCAAAGTTATTTCATGGCGGCATAATCGCCACTGGAAGTTATGTGCCAGAAAAGGTCATAACTAATCATGACCTGGAAAAGATAGTTGACACCTCTGATGAATGGATTGTAACCAGGACCGGTATTCGGGAGAGGCGCATTGCCGATAAGGATACTGCCACATCTGACCTGGCTACCATAGCTGCGCAGAGGGCGCTCGAGAGCGCACGCCTCACAGCGCAGGATATCGACATGATCATAGTTGCAACCGTCACCCCTGACATGCATTTCCCATCAACTGCCTGCCTGGTTCAAAAAAATATAGGCGCAGTGAATGCTTCGGCTTTTGACCTGGAAGCTGCATGTTCGGGCTTTTTATACGGAATAGTTGTGGCCAACCAGTTCATAGCCACCGGGCTTTGCCGCAATGTGATGGTGATCGGCGCCGAATGCTTGAGCAAGTTCGTCAACTGGAAGGACCGCAACACCTGCGTCCTTTTCGGCGATGGTGCAGGAGCGGTTATAGTAAGCCGAGTGGAGGAGGGCTATGGCTTTCTCTCACAGATTCTGGGGGCCGATGGTACCGGTGCCAGCCTTCTCATGCTGGAGGCGGGAGGTTCAAGGCGGCCGGCTTCTTTTGAGACTGTCGAAAAGCAGCTGCATTACATCCACATGGAGGGGAGCGAGGTTTTCAAGTTTGCCGTGCGCATTATGGCCTCCATGGCTGAAGAGGCTGTAAAGAGAGCCGGCCTCACCAAAGAAGAAGTGGATTTCTTGATTCCCCACCAGGCCAATATAAGGATTATAGAGGCGGCGAGAAAGCGGCTCGAGCTTCATGAGGATAAGGTATACGTCAACCTGGACCGTTACGGCAACATGTCGGCGGCTTCCATACCTGTGGCGCTGGATGAGGCGGTACGATCGGGGCTTATTAAAAAGGGCGACAACATAGTCATGGTAGGTTTTGGCGGCGGCCTTACCTGGGCTGCGTGTGCCATGAGATGGGCGGTCTAAAGCCCCGTGGAACTGTTCTGAATTGAGTTGGCCAAGTTGCCGTGTTTTTTTAACAGGTCTATAGCGGTGGAAGCTACGGCAAAGGATGCAAAGCAGTTGATAAAAATGGTTGAGAAAATCTGTAGTTGAGATTTTAATGGGCGTTAATACATAAATAGTTAACATGAAGATTGCGGCATATAAGAAAGAGGAGGTTTCATATGAAAAATAAAATTGCCTTTGTATTCCCAGGTCAGGGAGCCCAGTATGTGGGCATGGGCAGGGAGCTGTATGACAACTACCATGAGGTCAAGGAACTGTTTGAAAAGGCCGATGAGATACTGGGCAGGAATATTACCAGCATATGCTTCGAAGGCCCCGAAGACGAACTCAAGAAGACAGAGAATACCCAGCCGGCAATACTCCTGGTGAGCGTGGCTGCCATGATGGTACTTGAAAAACACGGCATTTATCCTGATATGGTTGCCGGGCTGAGCCTGGGCGAATACGCAGCTTTGGTGGCGGCAAATTCGATATCCTTTGAAGACGCGCTCCCATTGGTCATGAAGAGAGGACAGTTCATGCAGCAGGCGGTTCCCTTGGGTCAAGGAATGATGGCTGCCGTGCTGGGCCTTGAGCGTGAAAAGGTGGAGGAGTGTTGCAGGCTTGCTTCGGATGCGGGGGTTGTGGAGCCGGCAAACTATAATTGCCCTGGCCAGATCGTGATATCAGGACACGTAGCTGCCGTGGAGAAGGCCTGTGCCATAGCCAAGGAGATGGGCGCAAAGCGAACGGTACCGTTAGCGGTCAGCGCGCCATTCCATTGCTCACTGCTCAAGCCGGCAGGGGAAGCCCTAGAAAAAGAGCTTGACAAGATACACATCAAAGACCCAGAGATTCCGGTGGTGTCCAATGTAGAGGCCCTTCCTGTGCGGGATGCGGCGCATATACGGAAGCTACTGGTGCAGCAGGTCAGCAGCCCTGTACGGTGGGAGGACAGCATCCGGTACATGATAAAGCAAGGGATTGAGGTGTTCGTTGAGGTAGGGCCAGGTAAAGTTCTCACCGGCTTTTTGAAAAAGATATCCAGCGAGGTAAAGGTAAAGGGATACAATGTGGAGGACTTAAAGTCGCTTGAGAGCACCTTAAAAGAACTGGGAGGGACGATGTGATGGAGCTAGAAGGCAGAACGGCCCTTGTAACCGGAGCTTCACGGGGCATAGGCAGGGCGATTGCCGTATACCTGGCTGAGCTGGGGGCACAGGTGGCTGTCAACTATTCAAGCTCCGAGCAGCGCGCAATTGAAGTGGTTGAGGCTATAAAAGAGAAAGGTGGCAGGGCTATTGCGGTGAAGGCCGATGTGTCAAATCTACAGGAAGTAGAGGCTATGTTTGAGAAGGTGCTGAATGAGTTCGGGGATTTGCATATACTGGTCAACAATGCCGGGATCACCCGCGATGCGCTGCTCATCAGGATGAAACAGGAGGACTGGGATGCCGTGCTGGATACCAACCTGAAAGGGGTGTACAATTGCTCCAAAGCCGCGGCCAAGATTATGATAAAAAAGCGAAGGGGCAAGATAATAAACATATCCTCTGTGGTGGGCGTGGCGGGTAATGCAGGGCAGTCCAATTATGCTGCGGCCAAAGCAGGAGTTATAGGCTTTTCAAAGGCAATAGCGCGGGAGCTGGCGCCGCGCAACATACAGGTAAACGTCGTGGCACCAGGGTTTATAGAAACCGATATGACCGCCGCGCTGCCGGAGTCTATAAGGCAGGAGATGCTCAAGCAAATACCTTTGGGAAGATACGGCGATCCCATGGATGTGGCCTATGTGGTAGGGTTTTTGGCATCCGATAAGAGTCAGTATATTACGGGGCAGGTAATACATGTTGACGGTGGAATGATAATGTAATATGATTGGTATTAAAAGCAATCATAGCATGAATGGTTCGAGTGATGTCATTGCCTGCAGTAAACAATTGGTAAAAGCACAGATTGAACTGCCAGTGGTTATAGCTGTGGATGCTGTAAAAGTGGTACAAAGTTCAAGCATTGAAGGGAGGTGAAAAGGATGATTTTTGAAAAGGTAAGGGACATAATTGTAGAGCAGCTGGGAGTTGATGCTGAGGAGGTCACTTTGGACTCCAAGTTTATCGATGACCTCGGGGCCGATTCTCTGGACATCGTAGAGCTCATCATGGCTCTGGAAGAAGAGTTTGATATGGAGATTCCTGACGAGGATGCCGAAAAGATCTCCACGGTGGGGGATGTGGTGGAGTACATCAAGGCTCATTCAAAAGAGTAACAATTAAGAGGGTTCCCCTCTTTGTGGGGAACCCCAATTTAATATCTGAAGCCTCATCTGGACTCATTATTTTTATAATAAACATCCTTGGAATTATGTGATGGGTTATCGAAAGCATTCAAGTTTGGAGCCAACTTAATTTCTTGTAAAGGGATATGAGCCAAAGCTTTTAATTAATAGACCAATTTGACTTTTGCGAGATTTCAGGAGGTGTGTGTGTGAACAGGGTTGTAGTAACCGGTTTGGGAGTTATTTCCCCGGTTGGCAATACGGTTGAGGATTTCTGGACGGCTCTTTGCAATGGACAGAGCGGCGTTGACAGAATCACGGAATTTGATGTGAGCGAGTTTCCGACGCAGATAGCTGCCACTGTAAAGGGCTTTAAGCCGGAAGATTATATGGATAAAAAAGAAGCTAAGCGTATGGATAGATTTACCCAGTTTGCGGTGGCGGCCGCTTTTATGGCCATCCAGGATGCTCAGCTCAATTTAGATAAAATCAATAAGGAGCGGTTTGGGATTATACTGGGTACCGGCATTGGGGGCATTCAGACCCTGGAAGAACAGTTCGGGGTGCTGATGCAAAAAGGGCCGGGTAGAATAAGCCCGTTCCTGGTGCCTATGATGATAGCCAATATGGCGGCTGGCCAGCTGGCAATCATGGTGGGAGCCAAGGGCATTAACTGCACGGTGGTAACCGCATGTGCTTCGGGGACACATGCCATTGGCGAAGCCTTTAATGCCATACGCCATGGTCAGGCCGATGTTGTGATCACAGGAGGAAGCGAAGCTCCTATTACCAAAATTGCTTTGGCTGGTTTCTGTTCGATGAAGGCGCTGTCCACCAGAAATGACGATCCAAAGGCTGCCTGTCGTCCCTTTGACAGGGATAGAGACGGGTTTGTGATGGGCGAGGGCGCAGGTATACTGATTTTGGAGAGCCTGGAGCACGCATTGAAAAGGGGAGCCAAGGTTTTGGCTGAGGTGGTGGGATACGGCTCTACCGATGATGCATACCATATAACGGCACCGGCGCCGGAAGGCGAAGGAGCTGCCAGGGCTATGAAGCTGGCGCTGGATAGTGCCGGTGTATCACCGGAAGAAGTGAGCTATATAAACGCCCATGGTACTTCAACGCCTTACAACGACAAGTTTGAGACCATGGCCATAAAGCGGGTGTTTGGCCGGCATGCTTACAGGCTGGCGGTAAGCTCCACCAAATCCATGACCGGCCATCTTCTGGGAGCAGCGGGCGGTGTGGAAGCCGTGGCACTGGTAAAATCTATCGTAGAGCAGTTTGTTCCGCCAACCATCAACTATACCAATCCTGATCCCGATTGCGATTTGGACTATGTCCCAAACCATGGACGGCCCTGGGAGATCGAGTACGCCATGTCCAATTCATTTGGCTTTGGCGGGCACAACGCCTGCATCTTGATGAAGAGATATCGAGGATAGCTCAAGCTAAAATAGATTTCCATTCACCCATAGAATAGAGCCTTCTGGCTCTATTTTTTTGCTTGACAAACTCTGCACTGACAATATAATCTAGCATAGGAACCGGCTGGTTTTTATTTGACATTGAGAGGAGAAGGGTATGTTATCCGAGAACAGGGAACGCCAGTTGCGGGAGTTTGAGAGTGTCCTGGGATATAGATTTGAAAATATAGAGCTGCTCAATACTGCATTGACCCACAGCTCGTATGCCAATGAGCGAGGAGGGGGAATGCAGCATAACGAAAGGCTCGAGTTCCTAGGCGATTCGGTATTGAGCTTGGTGATAAGCGAGTATCTGTACAAGAATTTTCCTGATCTTCCAGAAGGCAGCCTGACAAAGATAAAGGCATTTGTGGTGTCGGAGGTGTGCTTGGCTGAAGCCGCCAGGCGCATTGGTTTGGGGCAGCAACTGCTGCTTGGAAGGGGAGAAGAGCACACAGGAGGACGAGACAGGGCTTCCATACTGGCAGACGCTTTTGAGTCCACCATAGCCGCGATTTTTTTGGACGGAGGATTGGAGCGCGCCAGGGAATTTGTGCTGAAAAGCCTATCAGGGTTTGTTTCAGATGTCTTAAGCGGTAAGGGGCTCAGGGACTACAAGACCGACCTGCAGGAGATTCTGCAGAGTCAATCCGATGAGGCCATCGAGTACAGGATTGTGGGAGATTTAGGTCCTGACCACCAGAAGATATTCATTGCGAGGGTGTATCATGGCGATAAGCTGCTGGGAGAAGGTATAGGCAGGAGCAAGAAGGAAGCCGAGCAGCACGCTGCCCAAAAAGCCTTGGAAGACATGGGAAAGTAAAGAGGTGTGAGGTTTTGTACCTGAAACGTTTAGAAATATATGGGTTTAAATCCTTTGCCGACAGGGTGTGCATAGAATTTGATAAAGGCATAACTGCCATCGTGGGTCCAAATGGCAGCGGGAAGAGCAACATAGCCGATGCCATACGCTGGGTTCTAGGCGAGCAAAGCGCCAAATCCTTGCGCGGTGGCAAGATGGAGGACGTCATATTTTCGGGGTCCCAGACCAGAAAGCCCCTGGGGTTTGCGGAGGTGACTCTTGTACTGGACAATTCGGATGGCGCGTTGCCCACCGAGTACTCTGAGGTGTCGATAACCCGCCGGGTTTTCCGTTCGGGCGAAAGCGAGTATTATATAAATCGCACGCCATGCCGTTTAAAAGATATAGTTGAACTGTTTGTGGATACCGGCATAGGCAAAGAGGGATATTCCATAATAGGCCAGGGCAGGGTTGAGGAGATCCTCAGCATGCACGCCGAAAACCGGCGCGGCATTTTCGAAGAAGCTGCCGGCATAATGAAGTACAAGCTGCGCAAGGAAGAGGCACAAAGGAAGCTTGAGAAGACGGAGGAAAACATAGTTCGCATAGAAGACATACTTGCCGAGCTGCGCCAGCAGTTGGAGCCTCTGGAAGCCCAGAGCCGGGTGGCGCAACAGTATTTGAAACTGCGGGAACGGCTCAAGTTTCTGGAGATCAACAGGTTCATCCACCAATATGACAGGTATATGGCCAGGATAAACGAAGTTGATACCCAGATTCAGCTGCTGGATAACGACATGGCCTCTCACAGGCAGCGGCTGGAGCAGGCGGAGAAGGAAAGGCTGATGCTGCAGCAAGAAATGGAAAGGGCGCAAAAAGAGATAGAGCAGCTGGTGGACCAGCGGTATGCCCTTATTCAGGAGGTTGAAAAGGTCAAAAGCCATATTCGGTTGCTGGAGGAGAGGATAGGCCAGCATGAGAAGGACAACGAGAGGCTTCAGGCCGAGATAGAGCAACAAAGCCTCTATATAACCCGCAGCGCTTGCGAGAAGGATGCCTGCATTAAGCAGCTTGCAGATCTGGAAAGGTCGGTTGAGGAGAAAAAGCGCTATCTTGAGAGGTTGACTTCAGAGTTGACGCATCTTCAGGAAGAGCTGCTCTCAAAACAGCAGCAGCTGGATGCTCGACGCGGCGATGTTGCGCAAGTGCTGGACAGGCTGGCAGAGTGCAAGAACAGCGTCACCAGGTACCGCACCCTGAAGGAAAATCTGGAGGAGAGGTATAACAGCGCGGAGCAACTGATACGTTTCAAACTGCAGCAGAAAGACGCGCTGATGGAAAACCAAAGGCGGATTAGGGAAAGGCTTGACGCCATCATATCAAAGAGCCATGATGTGCTGCAGCGCAGGGAAGAAGCGAAAGGGCTCATAAATGAGATGAAGGCCGATATTGCTGAACAACGTAACCTTCTTCAGATACGAAAGCAAAATCTGGAAGGTATGAAATCCAGATTTCACCTGCTGAAGGACATGGACCAGGCCCATGAAGGATTCAGCAGGAGCGTACGAAAGATCTTTGAGGCATGCAGGCAGGATAAGGCTCTGGCTGAACGGCTGTGCGGGGTAGTGGCCGACCTTATAGAAGTACCCGAGGAGTATGAGCTGGCCATTGAAACGGCGCTGGGAAGCAGCCTTCAGCACATAGTGACCGAGACCGAAGAGGATGCCCGGTACATAATAGAGTTTTTGCGAAGAAATGGCTATGGCCGCGCCACATTCCTGCCGCTGACCTCTATTCAGCCCAGAAGTTTGAACGAGCATGAAAGGGCAGCCCTTGAGCTTGATGGATGCATAGGCATAGCCTCACAGCTGGTGAAGTTTGACCCCAAATACTCGAGGGTGGTTGAGAATCTCCTGGGCAGGGTGGTGGTCACCGAAACGCTGGCTCAGGCCATCTCCATGGCCAGAAAGTATTCCTATTCCTTCAGGATAGTGACGCTCGAGGGGGATATAATACATCCCGGCGGATCCATAACCGGGGGAAGCAGCGGTACCAGGAGTACCGGCTTATTGAGCCGAAAGAGGGAGATCGCCGAGCTCAAGGAGGCGATTGAGCGGGAAGAAGCCAGCATAGTTGATGGGCAAAGCAGGCTGGGTATGCTCGAGCAGCAGTATGCTGAGCTGGAGAAGCAGCTGGGCCAGCTGGATAAAGAGGTTCATCGGCTGGAGCTGGCAAAAACCGCGGAAAAAGAGAGGCTACAGCATGCAACCGCCGAGGCCTTGAAGCTGGAGCAGGAGATATCGCATCTGCAAGAGGAGCGCAAGGGGCTGGAGGAGGAGTTAAAGCGTGTTCAGGCCTTCATTGAGGACAGGCTGAAAGAGATTGAGCGGCTGGAAAGTCAGAGCGCTGATGTTCGCACCGTCATCGAGGCTATGGAATCCAGCCTGAAGGGGCTTATGAAGGATAAGGAGGACCTTGAAAAGCGCATTGCCGATACGCGGCTTGATTTAACCGCGCTTGAACTTAATGCGGAAAACTTAAGGCAGCGTATAAAGCAGCTTGAAGCCGATGTATCCCACAGGAAAGAGAGCATTGCAAAAAAGCGGGAGTTGATGGAGAACAACCGGCAGCAGATGGTGCGATGCCAGGAAGAAATGCAGGGGCATTCGGCAGCGCTTGTGCGCCTCAAAGAGGACATAGAACGGTTAAGCGATGTGTTGAAGCAGAGAGAAAGCGAAAAGGAAGAGCGCTCCAAGCGAATGGAAGGCCTGCAGGGCGATATAAAACAGCTTTCTGGCGTTGTTGAGGAAATAGTGGATAAAAAGCACCGGTTTGAGGTGCAGCGGTCCAGGCTGGAGGCAGAGCTGGAAAACCTTCAAAACAACATATGGGATGAATACGGCATCACTTATAGCGGTGCCCTTGCCTATCTGGATAAAGACCTTAAACTGAATAATATAAACCAGGAGATTCAAAATATTAAGGAAAATATACAGTCCCTTGGCCAGGTAAATGTAAGCGCTATCGATGAATACAAGCGCATAAAAGAGAGGTATGAGTTTCTGGAATCGCAGAAGTGCGATTTGGTCGAGGCAAAGCGCAACCTGAACAATATCATACAGGACGTAACCAGGGTGATGGAACAGAAGTTCCGTGAAGAGTTTGAGCTGATCAATCAGCAATTCCAGCAGGTGTTTTCACAGCTGTTTGGAGGAGGGGTGGCCGAGCTGGTACTGGAGGACCAAGCGGATGTCCTCGGGTGCGGTATAGACATCATAGCTCAGCCTCCCGGCAAAAAGCTGCAGAGCCTGTCGCTGCTGTCGGGTGGAGAAAAGGCATTGACGGCCATTGCCATACTTTTTGCCATATTGAAGCGAAAGCCCACACCGTTTTGCGTGCTGGATGAGATTGAAACCGCTTTGGATGAAGCCAATCTGGTCAACCTGGGGCGGTTTATAAAGGAGTTTTCCCGCGATACCCAGTTCATCATAATTACTCACAGGAGGCTTACCATGGAAGTGGCCGATGCCCTGTATGGCATAGCCATGGAGGAAAAAGGGGTGTCCAAGCTGGTTTCTGTGCGGCTTGATAAAGCCAGTTGATGCTTTACTGCACAAGATATCAAAAGGGGAGTTGGCGTTATGGAGAGGAAAGGTTTTTTTAGCAGGTTAAAAGATGGGCTGAGCAAGACTCGAAAGAACATAACCGAGAAGATGGACCAGCTGTTTAAATACCACAACGAGGTGGACGATGAACTGTTTGATGAACTGGAAGAGCTGCTCATACTGGCGGACGTGGGCGTGAGCACCACCACAAAGCTGATGGAGAAGATTCGAGAGCGCGTCAAAGCCGAAAGGATAAGGGAGGCCCAGAGAGTACGGGATATCTTAAAGGAGGAAATTATAGCAATACTGGGCGATCAGGAGGAGTTCGATCCGAGCTATCCCGCGGTTTTCCTGGTAGTGGGCGTCAATGGGGTGGGTAAGACCACTACCATTGGCAAGCTGGCTCATATGTATCAAAAACAGGGCAAGAGGGTGCTCATGGCAGCGGGAGATACCTTCCGTGCTGCTGCCATCGAGCAGCTTGAAATCTGGGCAAACCGTGTGGGCTGCCAGCTCGTGCGCCATACCGAAGGTTCCGATGCTGCTGCCGTGGTATTTGACGCCGTACAGGCTGCAAAATCCAGGGGCATTGATGTGCTGATATGCGATACTGCAGGAAGGCTGCACACCAAGAAGAACCTCATGAACGAGCTTGAGAAGATAAACAGGATCATTGACCGGGAGTACCCCGAGGCCCACAAGGAGGTATTTCTGGTGTTGGATGCCACCACCGGCCAAAACGCCGTCTCCCAGGCCAAGATGTTCAAAGAGAAGGTGGACGTGACGGGGATCATACTCACCAAGCTGGATGGGACGGCAAAGGGCGGCATCATAATAGCCATCAAGTCTGAACTGGGTATCCCCATAAGGTTCATAGGCGTGGGTGAAGGGCTGGACGACCTGCAGCGCTTTGATGCTCAAGCCTTTGTGGAGGCTCTATTTGACGAGGCATAGACAGGGTCTCCTGTGCTTTTAATGCTTTCTTAGAAACATGTAATTCACCTTTATCAGCGTATGGTGAGCTGGCGGTACATCCGGCATTTTCATCCAAGCAGGTGTTGTATATATACCGTTATACCACCATACTACTTAGAATTTAACATGATCATGCTAAAAAGTACTTGTTTTACGAAGTAAATTAGGGTATAATATTTCGCTGTAAAGCAAAAATACTTTACAGCGGGTGGATATATGGAAAAACTAGCCGAAGTAGCCCTGCTTCTGGATATTTACGGAGGGCTGTTGACTCCCAGGCAGAGGGATGTGCTTGACCTCTATTACAATTATGACCTCTCTCTGGCCGAGATTGCTGAAATGCATAATATAAGCAGGCAGGGCGTCTATGACCTGATTAAAAGAGGAGAGCAGGCGCTGTACGCGCTCGATAAAAAATTAAACTATTACAGGCGATGGACGGCGTTTGAGGACGGGATAAATGGCGTTATACAGGAGCTGGAGTGCATATGCAAGCTGCCGGATGAGAGCTTTGCAGAGTCGCCTGGCGAGATAAAGCAAAGGCTGATGAACATCAGGCAAAGGCTGATGGATCTGGGTGATACATGGATTGGGAGGTTAGAACATGGCGTTTGAGGGGCTGACGGGAAAGCTGCAGGCGGCGTTAAAGAAGCTGACAGGCAAGGGGAAGTTGAGCGAAAAAGACGTTAAGGAGGCCATGCGCGAGGTAAGGTTGGCGCTTCTTGAGGCCGATGTAAACTTTGTTGTGGTAAAGGACCTTGTGAAGAAGATTACCGAAAGGGCTGTTGGCCAGGAGATAATGCAAAGCTTAACTCCGGGGCAGCAGGTCATAAAGATAGTAAACGAAGAGCTGACTGCATTGATGGGTGGCACCCAAAGCAAGGTCAATATGGCGCCCAATCCTCCCACCGTGATAATGATGGTGGGACTGCAGGGATCGGGCAAGACCACAACGGCCGGCAAGCTGGCGGGTTATTTCAAAAAACAGGGGAAAAATCCCCTGCTGGTGGCCTGCGATATATATCGGCCTGCGGCCATCAAGCAGCTGCAAGTAGTGGGCCAAAAGGTTGGTGTGCCGGTATTTGAGCGTGGCCAGAAGGACCCGGTACAGATTGCCAGTGAGGCACTGGAGTTTGCCAAAAAGGAACAGAGGGACATCGTAATAATAGACACTGCAGGAAGGCTTCACATAAATGAAGAGCTCATGGAGGAGCTCTCAAGGCTCAAGTCTCAGGTTAAGCCCCATGAAATACTCCTTGTGGCCGATGCCATGACGGGACAGGATGCTGTAAATGTGGCCAAAAGCTTTGATGAGAGGCTGGGTCTGGATGGGGTCATACTGACCAAGCTGGATGGAGATACCCGTGGCGGTGCCGCTCTGTCCATAAAGGCCGTTACAGGCAAGCCCATCAAATTCATCGGAACCGGTGAAAAGCTGGAGGACCTGGAGCCTTTCCATCCTGATCGTATGGCGTCGCGCATTCTCGGAATGGGGGATATACTCACCCTGATAGAGAAGGCCCAGGCATCCATCGATGAGAAAAAGGCTCAAGAGCTTGAGCGAAAGCTCAGGGAGCAGCAGTTCACCCTTGAGGACTTTCTGGATCAGCTTCAACAGCTTAAAAAGATGGGGTCTCTGAGCGATATCATAGGGATGCTGCCAGGGGTTGACGTGCAAAAGCTGTCAGCTGCCGGTGCGCTGAACGAAAAGGAGCTGGTCAAGGCCGAAGCCATAATCCAGTCCATGACCCCTGAAGAGAGGCGTAATCCGTCTATCATTAACGCCAGCCGCAAGAGGCGTATTGCCATGGGCAGCGGTACCACCATCCAGGATGTGAACAGGTTGCTCAAATCCTTCGAACAGTTCAGGAAGATGATGAAGCAGGTGTCCAGCATAGAGAAGGCCGTGAAGCGAGGAAGGTTCAGGTTCCCGTTTCTATGATATGGTAAGCTGCGTGTGTGCTTTTGCGTGTGAACTGTTATGGGAGATCTTGAGCATTTGAAGGAGTTTTCCGTTATAATCGAGAGCATTCAGCTGCCTGCAAGACAGGGTGGCTGGTGACAAAATAGAACTCTAGGTTGCAGGAAATGGAGGTGAGATCGTGGCAGTAAAGATAAGGCTCAAGAGAATGGGTGCCAAGAAAACGCCCCATTATCGCGTGGTGGTGGCCGATTCCAGATCGCCGCGGGATGGCAAGTTCATAGAAGAGATTGGATATTACAACCCGCTCTCTGACCCGGAAGAGGTCAAGATCGATGTGGAAAAAGCGCAGGCCTGGTTGAAGAAAGGTGCCCAGCCCACCGATACAGTAAGAGCACTTCTAAAGAAATGTGGTGTACTATAAGCTACGCCATAGGCTATAACAAGAGCCCATTGGACATAACACATAACAATATATGAAAATATTATGGAGGTGCTTGCAAGATGGGAGAACTGGTAAAGTTTATCGCTCAATCTCTGGTGGATAATCCTGATCAGGTGAGCGTAAACGAGGTGCGCGGTGAGCAATCGATAATCATCGAGCTGAAGGTTGCTCCTGAGGATATGGGCAAGGTGATTGGCAAGCAGGGGCGTATTGCCAAAGCCATTCGCACGATTGTGAAGGCCGCTGCTGTGAAAGAGGGAAAGAAAGTCATAGTTGAGATCATATAATTGCCCGCTTTGGGCAGGAGGTTTTTTTAAATAATGTCTTTGCGCAGGTACCTTTCCGTCGGGTATGTGACAAAGCCCCAGGGCATCAAAGGCGAGGTAAAGGTGGAGCCGCTCACTGACGACGTGTACAGGTTCGATGACCTGGACGAGGTGTTTTTGAAGAGAGGAGACAGGTATATACCTGTCAAAGTCCTGGGCAGGAAATATATAAAAAACTTTGTGATACTGAAGCTTGAAGGGTTTGACGATAGGAACCAGGCCGAAACCCTTCGTGGTGAGTATCTGTGGGTCTCCAGGGAGCAGGCACGGCCTCTGCCAGAGGATACTTACTACATTGCCGACATCGTTGGGTGCTGCGTTGAGACCAGTGATGGGCGCTTTTTGGGGCGCATCACCGGAGTTTTGCATACCGGCAGCAATGATGTCTATGTGGTAAGGGACAGGGAAGAGGTGTTAATTCCCGCTCTAAAGAAAGTTGTGACCCATGTGGATATTGAAAATAGGAAGATAGTGGTAAATGCCGACGAGCTAGAGGGGCTGTTGCCCGATGAAGATTGATGTCCTCACCCTTTTCCCTGACATGTTTATCCCCATGTTATCCAGCAGCATTATAGGAAGGGCTGTTGAAAATGGCCTGCTTAAGGTAAATCTGTACAACATAAGGGATTTTGCAAAAAATAAGCACAAGCAGGTGGATGACTATCCCTATGGTGGAGGACACGGGATGATACTTGCGCCCCAACCTTTATTTGATGCCCTGTATCACGTTTTGGAAAGCTGTCAGGATAGCAAGCCAAAGGTAATACTGATGTCACCGCAGGGAAAGGTACTCAATCAAGAGCTGGCCAAGCAGCTGGCACAGGAACAGCATATGGTGATCATATGCGGCCATTATGAAGGGGTGGACCAAAGGGTCATCGACAAGTTTGTAGACCTGGAGGTCTCGATAGGGGATTATGTCCTTACAGGCGGAGAACTTCCTGCCATGGTGCTTATCGACTGCGTGGCACGGCTGATACCCGGCGTGGTTGGCAACCCGGAATCTACTAAGGACGAGTCCTTTGCCCGGGGGCTGCTGGAGTATCCCCAGTATACAAGGCCTTACAACTACGAGGGCTATACCGTGCCGGATGTCCTGCTGTCGGGCAACCACCAGGAGATAAGCCGTTGGAGACTGAAGGAGAGCCTGAGGAACACCCTGAAAAAGCGGCCTGATCTGCTGGAAAGGGCTGAGTTATCGCCGTATGAGATTGAGCTGCTTAAAGAGGTAAAGCAGGAGATGGAAGGCTCCTGAAGATATGAAAAGTAGGTATTGCAAAGTAGAGCATGTGTGCTATATAATGAATTTCATGGCTTTGCGAGGTCAGCGTATTGGCTGTGCACATAAAGTTATGCCTAGCGGAAAGGAGGTAGGAAAGGGCCATGGATATCATAAAGGCTATAGAGAGCGAACAGATGAGAAAGGATATTCCAGAGTTCAATGTAGGGGATACGGTCAGGGTGTACGTAAAGGTAGTCGAGGGAAATCGCCAGAGGCTTCAGGCTTTTGAAGGAGTTGTTATACAGAAGAAGAATGGCGGAATCCGGGAGACCTTCACCGTGCGAAGGGTTTCGTATGGCGTGGGCGTTGAGCGAACGTTCCCGCTGCATTCTCCCATGATCGACCACATAGAGGTCATCAGGAAGGGTAAGGTGCGCAGGGCCAAGCTGTTCTATTTGAGGAACAGGGTGGGCAAGGCCACCAAAATCAGAGAAAAGGGCTTCTGATTCAACGACAATATGGGACTGCCAGCAGTCCCATATTGCTTTGTATGGACTTTGGAAAGCTTGAGGGGATCAGTAACTTGAGGCACAGCGATAAACCCTCGTCTATTTCACAAAGATGTTTTCAATGGTATTGAACAATGGCTTCACGGAGGAAATTTTATTCTGTGATGGATTGCGAAGATAGGCCTGGAAAGCCACTTCTTTTAAGAGACGGATGAAAGGTGCTTTAAGAGCTTGGCCTGAACCATGATCAGGCCATAGGGCTGGACCGGCCCGAACTGAAGTCTCTGGAGATGGATAGATCGGCAGTAGGGAGCAATCCCTATATCTAAGTCTCTCTCGATAAAGGAGGAGGCCTACTTTTTTAGAAGTGGGAGGAGGCCACATTGAATAATGTGGGGATTAAAATTAAATAATGCGAAAATTAATAAAAAAGACAGGTGAAACGAATGGGGGAAGCTAAAAAAAGCGAATGGATGGAGTGGCTGGAGTCCATCGTTACTGCCTTGCTACTCGCATTCCTATTGCGCTTGTTTGTGTTTGACGTGGTGCTGGTGGAAGGGTCGTCGATGCACCCCACACTGGAATCAGGCGATCGGCTTATTGTAACCAAGCTGAGCTATAAATTCAAACAGCCTCAGCGGGGAGATATTGTGGTGTTTAAAAATCCTGACAATCCCAGGGTAAACTATATAAAGAGGGTAATAGGAGTGGAAGGGGATACTGTAGAGATAAAGGATGGCAATGTGTATGTAAATGGCAAGGCGCTGATAGAGCCGTATATTGCGGAACCGACTATGGGCGATTATCCCAGGACTGTTGTGCCAGAGGGTACCATCTTCGTAATGGGGGACAACCGGAACTTCAGCCGCGACAGCAGAAATTCTCATGTGGGTTTTATCCCTATGCAAAACATTATTGGCAAGGCAAAGATAAGGATATGGCCTGTGTGGGCCGTCACAACATTTAAATAAAGGGGAGACGAAATGGGTCCGCATATTCACTGGTATCCCGGCCATATGAACAAGGCCAAGAGGGTCATCCAGGAGAGCATAAAGCTGGTAGATTTGGTCATTGAGGTGCGCGATGCTCGCGTTCCAAGAAGCAGCACCAATCCGGAATTCGTGACGCTTTGTAAGAATAAGCAGCGCCTGATACTTCTCAACAAGGAGGATTTGGCCGACCCTGCTATGACCCAGCGCTGGGTCGATTTTTTTAAGAGCCAGGGCATGTGGGTAGAGGCCATCAACTGCCTCGATATGAACGATATAAACCAGCTCAGAAAAAGCATAATACAGTTTGCTGAGGAAAGGCGAAGGATTGTGTATCAGCAGAAAGGGATCTACAAGCCCACCAGGGCGATGGTGGTGGGGATACCCAACGTAGGCAAATCCACTGTTATCAACGGCCTGGCCAAAAGCGCCAAGGCCAGGGTAGGCGACAGACCCGGCGTGACTCGAGGGAAACAGTGGATAAGGGTCCATCCTTACGTGGAGTTTCTCGACACGCCCGGGCTTTTGTGGCCCAGAGCGGAGGATCAGACAGCTATGCTGCACCTGGCATATATAGGGTCCATCAGCGACGACGTCATAGATATGGTAGAGGTGGCTGTGAGCTTTATTGATACGCTCAGAGGCCTGTATCCTCAAGCAATCAAGAAGAGATACGGCATTGAGGATATAGAAGGCATGGACGGTTATAGTATGCTAGAAGCTATATGCCTGAACCAGAAATGGATTCGTGCCGGAGGCAACCCCGATGTGGATAGGGGGGCCAGGCAGCTGCTTCAGGATTACCGCTCTGGCAGGCTGGGAGCGCTTACGCTTGAAACCCCGTAATTTTTACAGCCACAGCCGGCGGTCCAGCTTTCTGTACTGTATGGCCTCTGCCAGGTGGTGATCCTCTATATGCTGGCGCCCTTCCAGGTCGGCTATGGTTCGGGCCACTTTTAGTATTCTGTCATATGCCCGTGCGCTTAAGTTAAGCGATGTAAAAGCTTTACGCAGCATCTTTTTCTGGCTGCTGCTTAAGGTGCAGTATTTCTCCACCAACCTCGAATTCAGCTGGGCATTGTAAAATATTCCTTCGCTTCTATAGCGCTCAAGTTGGATTTGCCGCGCCCTGTTTACCCTGTCTCTTATCGTTTTAGAGGTTTCAGGAGGCCGATGGCTGGTGAGCTCATCAAATGAAATGGGCGGGACCTCTATTTGAATGTCAAAACGATCCATCAATGGCCCCGATATCCTGCTTAAGTATCGATTTATTTGCAAGGGGGTGCACGTGCATTCCTTTGAGCTGTCGCCCAAAAATCCACAGGGACAGGGATTGGCCGCGCCGATGAGGGTAAATGAGGCCGGAAACACTGCGGTGCCGTTGGAGCGGGATATGGTCACCCTGCCGTCTTCCAGCGGTTGTCGCAATGCCTCCAGTACCTCCCTTTTAAATTCCGGCAGCTCGTCCAAAAACAATACGCCATGGTGGGCTAAACTGATTTCGCCCGGCTTGGGGATCTTGCCACCGCCTATCAGTGCAGCGGCCGAGATGGTATGGTGCGGTGCACGGAATGGCCGCACCCTTATGAGCCCGTCGGAGGCTTCAAGCATGCCCGCAGCGCTGTATATCTTTGTGATCTCTAAGGACTCCTCGTATGTGAGTTCGGGCAGTATCGATGGCATCCTCCTAGCCAGCATAGTTTTACCCGAGCCAGGTGACCCCACCATGAGCACGTTGTGGCCACCTGCTGCCGCAATTTCAAGGGCGCGCTTGGCGCCCTCTTGCCCTTTTACATCGGCAAAGTCTTCCATTGGCTGTTGCTCAAGGTTTGTGTCAAAGTTGAAAGGGCCTTTATAGGGAATGGCGCTCTTTTCTTCTCTGAATATGGAAACCAGCTCGGCAAGCGAGCTTATGGCATACACCTCTATATCTCTTACATGGCTGGCCTCAGGGGCATTTTGTGGCGACAGAATGACGCTGTGGATGTGATTTTTTACCGATAGAAGAGCGGGCAGCACGCCGTGAATAGGTTTGATGCTTCCGTCCAGCGAAAGCTCGCCCAAAAAAACGCTGCCCGCAAGGCGGTGATAGGGGATTTGGCCGGTGGCTAGGAGTATCGATACCGCGATGGCCAGGTCGTGGGCCGGCCCCTCTTTTTTGGTATCTGCCGGCGCGAGGTTTACGGTGATGCGCTTCATGGGAAATTCAAGCCCGCTGTTCTTTATTGCTGCCCTTACGCGCTCCTTGGACTCCTTTACTGCAGTATCGGGCAGGCCCACAATGTCGAATGCCGGCAGGCCGTTGGATATATCCACCTCGACTTCTACGATATACCCGTCTATCCCAAACAGGCCCGCACTTTTTACCTTTGCTAGCAAGGCAGCTCCTCCTTTGCTCAAAATGCGTTGATGATGTGGTTGAACTGACATGAACCATCTGAGTTTACCATCACTTCTACCACGTCGAAGCGACAATTGACGTCTTTAATGCCTTTTTCTTTCATGTAACATTGGGCTATTTTGAAGTATTTTTTCTGCTTTTTGGATGTCACTGATTCGGCCGGCAGTCCAAAGCTCAAGCTGCGACGGGTTTTTATTTCAACAAATACTAAAGTGTTACCATGATATGCTATGAGGTCCATCTCGCCTATAGAGCAGCGGTAGTTGTGCTCAATGATGTTTAGCCCTTTCTTATGCAGGTACTCAGCTGCCCTTTCTTCGCCCCACCTACCAAGCTCTTTGCGGTTCACCTGTGGGTCCTCCCTCTTAAATAGTGGCAACGGCTTTTCAAAGCTTTGTACTAATGATTTTATGGTCGGCGGTTTTAGGATGGTGTTGGGGTTGTTCGCATTTATAACGCTGGTTCCACTAGCTCGTAGTTTTGCTTGGACACCTTTTACAGACACAAGGTTATTTTAAGCCAACAGGTTCTGGCATTTCATCGTATGAATTTTGTGCAAAAGGTCTTGCGGTGTATGGGAGACAGCCCAAACTTCTTTATGCTCTCTATGTGCTGTTTTGTGCCGTAGCCTTTGTGGTTTTCAAAACCATATTGGGGATAGATATGTGCCCATTTTATCATCTCGCGGTCTCTGGTGACCTTGGCGATTATGGAGGCGGCGGCAATTGCCTGCGAACGCACATCGCCCTTTATGAGGGGAAACTGTGGGATTGTACAGTTTTTGAGCTCAAGGGCATCTATCAGGAGGCAATCGGGGTTAGGATGACAGCTGGCTATTGCCTGCTCCATGGCCTTGCGCGCAGCGTTGAGTATGTTGATCCTGTCTATCTCTTCTGGCTCCACGCGACCTATACCCACCGCGATAGCCTTTGACATTATTATGTCATATAGCTTTTCACGTTTGGCGGGTGAAAGCCGCTTTGAATCCCTGATGGCGAAGGAAGAATCCACTATGCCTTCGATGAGCATTCCTTTTGGTAGAATCACGCAGGCGGCCACTACAGGGCCGGCCAGCGGCCCCCGGCCCACCTCGTCGACGCCTCCTATTAAGCTGTACCCCATATTCCAAAACTTGATATCTTCAAACGATATGCCTGTCTTTGCGCTTATTTCTACTGCCATCTCTTTCTACTCCTTATCGAAAATTGTATCACAATGTACCAGCATTTGACAAGCAATTTCACCTGCATATGTGGTTTTGGCAACTCTTGCTTGACGCAGTGCTGTGTCAAATGTATCATAAGAGATGAAAAAGTCGATTGGTATGGGGGAGAATTACGGTGGGGGAGATTTCAGACAAGGTGTACTGGGTATGGTTGTCCAGCATACCTGGTATAGGCGCAAAGCGGTTTTACTATCTGGTAAAGAGGTTTGGCAGCCCCAAAGCGGTTTGGGAGTGCACCACCGATGATATTTTGGATGCATGCAGGTTGATTGGCGATAAAGTGGTGCAAAATGTCATAACTCACAAAAGTGCAGTACACCTTAAAAGGGCCCAAAAAATTGCTGAGGACCCTGCTATTAAAGTAATAACTTTGATAGATGATGAATATCCTAAACTTTTGAAGACCATATATGATCCTCCACCGGTGCTTTATTGCAAGGGACAACCTCTGAAGGAGACGCCCTTCATGGTTTCAATCGTGGGTTCAAGGAGGACTTCGGAATACGGCAGGCAAATGGCTGAAAAGTTGGCTTATGAGCTGGCGTGTGCCGGAGTTACAATAGTGAGCGGCCTTGCACGCGGAATAGACACCATGGCGCACAGAGGTGCCATACGTGCCGGTGGCTATACCATCGGAGTTCTGGGATGTGGAGTGGATGTGATATATCCTAGAGAAAATAAGAAATTGTTTATGCAGATGGAGCAGTATGGTACCTTGATAAGCGAGTACCCTCCGGGCACGCAGCCTGCTGCCAGCAATTTCCCAGCAAGGAATAGGATCATAAGCGGACTCTCACAAGCTGTGCTGGTAGTGGAAGCTGGCAGTACCAGTGGGGCGCTTATCACCGTTGATTTCGCTTTAGAGCAGGGCAGGGACGTGTATGCCCTGCCGGGCAACGTCACCAGCCCTTACAGCAGCGGTACAAACCAGCTGATAAAGGAAGGGGCAAGGCCCGTGACGTGTGCCGACGATATCCTGGAAGACCTGGGTATAACCGTCAACAAAAAGGCCAAACAGCCCTCTATGACGTCCTATCAGCTGGATATTTTTGAGATGGAGGTGTATAATGCCCTTGAAGATGGTGAAAAGCAGTTAGAAGAATTGGCTGCCATCACAGGGTTTGATATAGGTAGGCTCAATGCTATTTTGACCCTTCTTGAGATGAAGGGCATAATAAAGCAATTACCTGGCGGAAAATTTGTCAGGCAGTGTATGATTTGAATGGAGGGATAAAGTGGCACAGGATTTGGTTATTGTAGAGTCTCCTGCTAAGGCTCGAACCATAAAAAAATTTTTGGGCAGTAAATATAAAGTTGAGGCTTCCATGGGTCATGTGAGAGACCTGCCCAAGAGCGAGCTGGGAGTGGATATCGAAAACGATTTTGAACCCAGATATATAACCATAAGAGGGAAGGGGGAGATAATAAGCAGGCTCAAGAAGGAAGCGCAGAATGCAGAGAAAATCTATCTGGCTACAGACCCTGACAGGGAAGGAGAAGCTATATCGTGGCATCTGGCACACCTGCTGGATATAGACCCCAACAGTACTTGCAGGATAGAATTCCATGAGATTACACAGCAGGCCATAAAAAATGCCATAAAGCATCCAAGAGCCATCAATATGTGTCTGGTGGATGCTCAGCAGGCGAGGAGAGTTTTGGATAGGGTAGTTGGGTACATGATAAGCCCTCTGCTGTGGCGGAAGATCAAAGGGGGGTTGAGCGCCGGCAGGGTGCAGTCGGTGGCCACCAGAATGGTATGCGAGAGGGAACGGGAGATTCAAGAGTTTGTTCCAGAGGAATACTGGACGATAACTGGAAAGTTTATAAAACGGGACGGCAAAGCTTTTGAAGCCGATTTTTACGGCACGGCAGATAATAAAATTACCCCTAAAAATGAAGAAGAAATAAAAAGCCTTATTGAAAAACTTAAGGCGGCGGAATATGTCGTTCGGAGAGTTAAAAAGGGCCTTAAAAAGCGCGGCGCTCCACCGCCGTTTACTACCAGCACTCTTCAGCAGGAGGCTTACCGGAAGCTGGGCTTTACCACACAAAAAACCATGATGGTTGCCCAGCAGCTTTATGAAGGCGTTGAGATTAAGGGCGAAGGTGCAGTAGGATTGGTGACGTATATCCGCACCGATTCGACGCGGATAGCTGAGCAAGCCCAAAAGGAAGCTCTGGAGTATATAAGGGAAAAGTACGGACAGCAGTATGTTCCCGAGGAGCCCAACCAGTATAAGACCAAAAAAGGCGCCCAGGATGCCCACGAGGCCATACGGCCTACCTCCATATTGAGGGAACCGGAATCCATAAAGGATTCCTTGACCCACGACCAGTACAGGCTTTATCGCTTGATATATGAGCGGTTTTTGGCCAGCCAGATGGCTCCGGCGCTGTATGAAACCATGACAGTAGAGATCGCCGGAGACAATGGATACATGTTCAGGGCAGCCGGATCGCGCAAGACCTTTGCCGGTTATACCGTTATCTATATGGAAGGCAGCGATAACGAACCGGCCGAAAAGGAAAAGGAGGATGTAGAGCTTCCAGAGGTGAGCGAAGGCGAAAGGCTTACGCTGGAGAAGCTGTTGCCTGAGCAGCACTTTACCCAACCGCCGCCGCGATATACCGAGGCATCGCTGGTCCGTGCCCTGGAGGAGATGGGGATCGGCAGGCCTAGCACCTATGCTCCCACCATTGCAACCATCATTGCGAGGGGCTATGTGGTGAGGGAGAAGAAGAGCCTGGTGCCAACCGAACTGGGATTCATAGTAAACGACCTTATGATGACGTATTTCCCGGACATAGTGGATTATAAATTCACGGCCGAGATGGAAAAGCAGCTGGACGAGGTTGAAGAGGGCAAGAAGGACTGGCGGGAGATAGTCAGAGAATTTTACATTCCTTTCCAAGAATTGCTCAAAAAAGCGGATGAAGCCATATCTAAGATAGAGATCAAAGATGAGGTATCGGATGTCAAATGCGAGAAATGCGGGGCAAATATGGTCATCAAGACGGGACGGTATGGCAAATTTTTGGCCTGTCCAAACTTTCCAGAGTGCCGCAATACAAAGCCTTATGTAGAGGAGATTTCGGCTCGGTGCCCTAAGTGCAACAGCGCTATCGTTGTAAAGTATACCAAAAAGGGCAAAAAATTTTATGGCTGCGAAAACTATCCCGAATGCGATTTTATATCATGGGACATGCCGGCTGATGAGAGGTGCCCGAAATGTGGGGCTTTTATGGTGGTCAGGCAGAGGAAAAACGGGGAAGAGTCTCTGGTGTGCACAAACAAGGAGTGTAGATATCGTCAGGAAAGAAGTGAGGCAAGCCATGGATAAGGTGGTTGTAATAGGTGGCGGGTTGGCCGGGTGTGAAGCGGCATGGCAGCTTGCACGGGCGGGTATCCACGTTGAGCTGTATGAGATGCGGCCTCACAACATGACGCCGGCACATCATACCGAATATCTTGGAGAGCTGGTGTGCAGCAATTCGCTGGGCTCTTTCAGGTTGGAGAACGCCTCCGGCCTTTTGAAAGAGGAGATGCGGCTTCTTGGCTCCCTGATAATAGAAGCGGCCGATGCCACCAAGGTACCGGCCGGTGGAGCGCTGGCGGTTGACAGGCAGCTGTTTGCACAATACATCACCGATAAGATTCAAAGTCACCCCTGCATCTCCTTAATCCGTGAGGAGGTAAAGTCGATACCCCAGGATTGTTATGTGGTTATAGCAACAGGGCCGCTGTCCTCGCCAGCTATTTCAGAAGCCATAAAACGACTGGTCAACCACGAATATCTTTATTTTTTTGATGCCGCAGCTCCCATTGTGGTGAGAGATTCGCTGGATTTTAACAAGATATTTAAGGCATCAAGGTATGGGCGAGGTGAAGACTACCTCAACTGCCCCATGACGAAGGAGGAATACGAGAGGTTCTGGCATGAACTGGTAAACGCAAAGACGGTGGCATTGAAGGAATTTGAGGATGAAAAGGTGTTTGAGGGATGTATGCCCATTGAAGTTATGGCCAAAAGAGGCATAGACACTCTGCGATTTGGTCCCCTAAAGCCTGTAGGGCTTCGTGATCCAAGGACGGGGCAGGAACCATATGCCGTTGTACAGCTCAGGCAGGACAACCGCAGGGCTACCCTATATAACATGGTAGGTTTTCAGACCAACCTGCTGTTTGGCGAACAAAAGCGGGTTTTTTCGATGATTCCAGGTCTGGAGAATGCCGAGTTTGTGCGCTACGGGGTGATGCACCGCAACACTTACATCAATTCGCCCAAGCTACTCAACTCGTATTACGGCTTAAGGAACAATCCCTATATATATTTTGCGGGGCAAATCACCGGCGTAGAGGGGTACGTGGAGTCGGCTTCCAGCGGGCTGGTGGTAGGGCTTAACCTGGCGCTGATGCTCCATGGCAAGCAGCCCATCGATTTTCCGGATACCACCGCCATCGGAGCGCTGGCCCATTATATATCCGATCCGCGTATAGAGAACTTCCAGCCTATGAACAGCAATTTTGGCATCATCGCGCCACTCGACAAAAAAGTGCGTTCAAGGCGCGATAGAAATTTGATGATTTCTGAACGGGCGTTACAGACAATTAAGCAGATCATAGAAAGCAGCGGGCTGGATTCTGTCAGAATACATTGAAATTTTTGAAAAATTGTGATAATATTTGTATGTTTAGTAAAGAGGGAAGGGGAAGCTACTGTTATGCTTAGAGGGACTACTATCATTGCAGTGCGAAGAGGCGACAAGGGCGCTATTGGCGGCGACGGCCAGGTGACGCTGGGACAGAGCACCATCATGAAGCAGAGTGCGCGCAAGATACGAAGATTGTACCACAACAGGGTAGTGGTGGGATTTGCCGGGTCGGTGGCCGACGCTTTTACCTTGAGCGAGAAGTTCGAAACCAAGTTGGAGGAGTATTCGGGCAACCTGCAGAGGGCGGCCGTCGAGCTGGCCAAAGAGTGGCGTGCAGATAAAGTGCTGAGGAAGCTCGATGCAATGCTGATTGCCATAGATTCAAAGGATTTGCTCATCATTTCAGGCACCGGCGAGGTCATTGAGCCGGACGATCAGATTGCTGCCATAGGGTCGGGGGGCAATTATGCTTTGGCAGCTGCCAGAGCGCTTGTCAACAATACCCAACTTGAGCCGGTGGAGATAGTCAGGAAATCATTAGAAATAGCTTCTTCGATTTGCGTTTATACCAACGACAATATCTATGTAGAAGAGGTATAGGAGGGGGAGACCGTTGGCTGAATATTACACTCCAAGAGAGATAGTCGAGCAGCTTGACAAGTACATAATCGGGCAGGATAAGGCCAAAAGGGCTGTTGCCATAGCTTTGAGGAACCGGTACCGCCGGAGCAAGCTCGACCCGAAATTGAGGGATGAGATCACGCCAAAGAACATAATACTGATGGGGCCTACCGGTGTAGGCAAGACGGAGATTGCGCGACGTTTGGCCAAGCTTGTAAATGCGCCTTTCATAAAGGTAGAAGCCACCAAGTACACCGAGGTAGGCTATGTGGGTCGAGACGTGGAATCGATGGTTAGGGACCTGGTTGAAGAGGCCATCCGCATGGTTAAAAACCAGAAAATGGAAATGGTGAAGGAAAGGGCGGCTCGGGCCGCCGAGAATCGCATACTGGACATACTCCTTCCTCCTAAAAGGAAGAGGGCCCAGAATCCACTGGGCATGCTGTTTCCAATGGATCAGCCAACGGCTGAGGAACAGGAAGAGCCTGATGACTCCATGGCGCATACCAGGGAGAGGTTGAGGGAAAAATTGCGCAGCGGCGCTCTGGAGGATAGCCCTATAGAGATCGAGGTGGAGGACTCCAAATTCGCCAGTTTCGGATTCATCCCCGGTATGGGCAATGAAGAGGTGCTCATACAGATACAGGACGTATTTGGTAATCTATTTCCTAAGAGGCGAAAGAAGAAGAAAACCACCGTTCGAGAGGCACGGCGTATATTTGAACAGGAAGAGGCCCAGAAGCTAATTGACATGGATGAGGTGGTGGAGGAGGCCATTCAGGCTGTAGAACAGCACGGTATAATATTTATCGATGAGATTGATAAGATTGCCGGGCGGGAGACCGGGGCAGGGCCCGATGTCTCCCGTGAAGGGGTACAGAGGGACATACTCCCCATTGTAGAAGGTACTACGGTGATGACCAAGTACGGCCCTGTAAAGACTGACCATATACTGTTTATTGCGGCTGGAGCCTTCCATGTGTCCAAGGTGTCCGACCTCATACCTGAGCTTCAGGGCCGATTCCCCATAAGGGTGGAGCTAGAAGCCTTGACAAAAGAGGATTTCAAGCGTATACTCACTCAGACCGAGAATGCCATAATCAAACAGCAGATCGCGCTGCTGAAGGTAGAAGGTGTAGACCTTGAATTTACCGAGGATGCCATCGACGAGATAGCCGATATCGCTTATATAATGAATCAGACCAGCGAGAACATAGGCGCACGGCGTCTGTATACCGTGGTAGAAAAGCTGATGGAGGATATATCCTTTAACGCAGATAGCCTGGCGGGACAAAAGGTTGTGATAGACAGGGAATACGTGAGAAACAGACTCCAGGACATAGTAAAGCAGAATGACCTTCACAAGTTCATCCTGTAAGTATGGTGTTGCCATGGTAGAGCGTTATTAGGTAAAAGGATTTTCTGAGGCGGTATTTACGTATTCAGCAGAAAGTGGGGCTAGGTATGTCGGACAATTTATTGGAGCGAATAAGAAAATTCAATCAGATATTCCAGAGTAGTGAAGCCTGCGGAATAGATTTGGCGCACCTGTGTGAGATATTGAGCAGGCTGCTTGAAAGCAGCGTGCTGCTGCTGGATGACAGTGGCTGTGTTATAGGTTGTGCGCCTGCGCGGTCAGGTGAGAACACTGCCCAGAAGGTGCATGTTTCGGCTGATTATAATAACATCTTGCTGCGGATTCGCAGCACCATGGCAAACGTTGTGGAGCATACCCAGGAAGGCAAGCGAAAGCTCACCATTGTTCCGATATACTCTGGAGGGAAGAGGTTAGGGACTCTTATTTTCGAGCGCTCCGACCTAAAGGAATTTGTGGATGATGACCTGGTGCTGGCCGAGTATGGCGCCACCGTGGTCGGGTTGGAGATAATGCGCTTGAAGATGGAGCATATGGCGGAAGAGGTGCGAAAGAGGTCGATGGCCGAAATGGCCATAGGGACCCTTTCCTACTCTGAACGTGAAGCAGTGGAGCAGGTGTTTAGGGAGCTGGATGGTAGTGAGGGCCTGGTGGTGACCAGCAGGATAGCTGACCGAGCGGGGATTACGCGCTCTGTTATAGTAAACGCCTTAAGGAAACTTGAAAGCGCCGGGATAATCGAATCCCGGTCGCTTGGGATGAAGGGTACTTATATCAAGGTACTAAACGACAAGTTCTTATCGCAGCTACATAAGGCATAAATAACTTTTAAGAAAGAAGTGAATTTATGTCCAACGACGATATGAACAGGATCAAAGAAATTCTTAAAGAAAAAGGATATAAATTGACTCCGCAACGCAGGGCTACCCTTGAGGTGATCATGAATAACAAGGGCAAGCACATGAGCACAGAGGAGATTTACTTTCATGTGAAGAAGATATGCCCTGAAATCGGTTTGGCTACCGTATACCGTACCATGCTCTTGTTCGAGGAGTTGGGAATACTCTATAAGCACAACTTTGATGACGGCAAGAATCGCTATGAGCTGAGTACCATGAACGACGATCACCACCATCATCACCTTGTGTGTTTAAGCTGTGGTCAGGTGATAGAGGTGGAAGAAGACCTGCTGGATTCCCTGGAGGAAAAAATCGAGGAAAAGCATAGATTTAAGATTGTCAATCACAACGTGAAATTTTTTGGTTACTGTTCAAAATGCAGGCATAATGATGAAGGCTCCGTTTAAATGGAGCCTTTGCTATTTTTGGGTTATAGCTGGAGTCCAGCCAGATGTTGTAAAGGTGATTTTTCAGTTTAAGGGTTTGAATAAGCCGTTTAGTTAATACACATACTAAAAATACGCTTCTACGCAGCACTATTTGACAATAGCTAGAAAGGATGATACGGTGAAAGGGATTATTATGGCTGGAGGCTCTGGCTCTCGCCTGCGACCTCTCACCTGTGATTTGCCCAAACCGATGGTGCCTGTGATGGTCAAGCCTGTTATGACATACAGCATAGAACTTCTGAAAAAATATGGCATTAAGGACATAGGCATAACCCTCCAGTATCTTCCACAGGTAATAGAGGATTATTTTGAAGACGGCTCGAAGTTTGGGGTCAAGCTCCATTATTTTGTGGAAGAGACTCCGCTGGGGACAGCGGGCAGCGTGAAAAATGCCGAAAAATTTTTGGATGAAACCTTTGTCGTTATCAGCGGAGATGCTCTGACAGATATTAACATAAGCAAGGCAATAAACTTCCATAAGGAGAAAAAAGCTATAGCCACTCTTGTCCTCAAGAGGGTGCAAATGCCTTTGGAATACGGTGTGGTGATCACCGACGAGAGCGGTGCAGTAACCCGCTTTCTAGAGAAACCCAACTGGAGTGAGGTCTTCAGCGATACAGTAAATACTGGTATATACATTTTGGAGCCTGAGGTCCTTACTTACTTCAAAGCGGGACAAAAGTTTGACTTCAGCCAGGACCTGTTCCCATTGCTCCTTGAAAAAGGCAAGCCCGTGTACGGATATATAACCGACGAGTATTGGTGCGATATAGGAAATCTTCAAACCTATCTTCAGGCCCATTACGATATGCTGTCTGGCAAGGTTAGATTCCCTATGCCCGGCCAAAAGATAGGTGAGAATATATGGGTGGGTGAAAATGTTGATATAGATCCTGGGGCCAGGCTGGAAGGGCCCTGCTATATCGGAGATCACACACGTATCAGAGAAGGGGCTTACATTGGGCCGTTTACTGTAGTTGGGCGCTACAACGACATCGGACCTCACACCAGCATAAAGAGGAGCGTGCTGTGGGATTACAATACCTTAAGCAGGTGCGTTGAGATACGCGGAGCTGCTGTGTGCAACAAGGTGGACATAAGGGAAAGGGTGTCAATATACGAAGGCGCAGTAGTTGGCAATGGTTGTACCTTAAAGCCCAGGGTCAGCGTCAAGCCCGATGTGAAAATATGGCCAGAGAAAGTAATCGAGCACGGAACCACGGTACAGTCCAATGTGATATGGGGTACGCGATTTAGTAAGACCTTGTTTGGTAAAAACGGTATAACGGGAAAGCTCAACGTAGATTTGGATCCGCGCTTTGCTGTACGCCTGGGCGCGGCTTTGGGGGCCGAGCTTAAACCCAACAAGCGAGTTGCAGTAAGCTGCGATGATAATACCGGTAGCGCCATGTTAAAATACGGCATGATATCGGGACTGTTGTCCTCGGGAGTAGAGGTGCTGGATTTAGGGATACTCACAACCCCTATCCTGCGGTATATGGTACCATATTTCGGCTTGGACGGAGGGATACACGTCTTTGAGGACAAGAAGGTGGACGGCAATGTGGGCATCCATTTCGTCGATAAGAACGGGGGTAATTTTTCGCCAGCTTTTGAGCGCCAGATTGAGAACGCATTTGTAAGGGAAGACTTCCAGAGGGTTGCGGCAGATAAGATACCCAAGGTGCAGCACTTTTTCAATATTCCCTTATTTTACGCCAAGACCCTCGAAAAATTGGTGAATGCGGATGTCATAAGAAATTACGGCTTCAAGGTGCTGCTTTCCACCCCCAGCAAGTTGGTTGCCTCAATTGCCGAGACCATATTCAGCGATGTGGGTTGTGAAGCCCACATAGTCGAGGATGATATACCTCTTGAACTTGAAAGAGCAGAGCGTGAGCAGTATAGCCTGGCATGCCATGTGGACAGCAACGGGGAAGAGCTGGAACTGTATGATGAGAGGGGCAAGCGGATTTCCAAAGAAATGTCTGAGGCTGTAAGGAGCTTTTTGTGTTTGAATACCACCGATAAAAAAGAGGTGGTAGTGCCTTACACAGCTCCCACTGCTATTGAAACAATGGCACAGTCCTTCAAAGGAAAAGTCATACGCACCAAGACCAGCCGTTATGCCCTAATGAATGAGGTGATAAAGCGGGAAGGGAATGGCAGCGAAATATTTTTGCTATACTCCGATGCTTTGGCCATGCTGCTCAAACTTTTGGAGGCTTTGGCTAAGGAGCGCAAGACTCTGTCAGAGCTTATCAGTGCCATACCGAGATTTTACATGACAGAAAAGGTCATAGAATGTCCCTGGGAGGATAAGGGCAAGGTGATGCGCTGGCTTATACAGGAGGAAACCAGAGGAAACAATGTGGTCGAACTCTTTGAAGGCGTAAAGGTGTATCACAAGAACGGCTGGGCTCTGGTGCTACCAGATTCAGAGGAAGCAGTGTGTAGGATTTACAGCGAAGGGGTGTCGGAAGAATACGCCGAAGAATTGACAAAGTTTTATGAGGACAAGATCAACTGGGCGAAAAAGCAGTGATGGACAACTTGGGTTCAATAAAGAGGAAGCTGACTCATCCCGGGAGTTGGCTTCCTCTTTTTTGAGTTGCACAGCCAGTGTAAATACTGTATAATTGAAATTATGATAGCAATGTTCGGTAAAAAATATAAGATTTGAAGGAGGATAATGGGTATTTGTGGCGTCAAAGAATGTACTGAAGATTATACCACTGGGTGGAGTAAATGAGATCGGCAAGAATATGACAGTTTTTGAGTACGGTAATGATATCATCGTGGTGGACTGCGGGGTCAGTTTCCCTGAAGACGATATGCTGGGCGTTGACCTTGTCATACCCGATATATCTTATCTATTGAAAAATAGGGAGAAAGTAAGAGGATTTATTCTGACGCATGGGCATGAGGACCACATTGGTGCATTGCCGTATGTTCTTAGAGAGATGAACGTCCCAGTTTACGGTACCCGTTTAACTCTTGGGCTGGTTGATATTAAGCTAAAGGAGCACGGCATCAATAAGGCTATTTTTAATACAGTAAAGGCAAATGATGTGTTAAAACTGGGCGCATTCACTGTGGAGTTTATTAAGACCAGCCATAGCATAGCTGATTCGGTGGCTTTAGCTATACATACACCTGTAGGAGTAGTTGTACATACCAGCGACTTTAAGATAGACTATACCCCGATAGACGGTCAAGTCATAGATTTAGCAAAATTTGCCTTATTGGGCAAAAAAGGTGTACTTGCTCTCCTGGCTGACAGCACCAATGTAGAAAGGCCAGGCTATACCATGTCCGAAAAGACGGTGGGGCAGACCTTTGAGTCCATTTTTGCCGACGCGCCGGGCAGGATCATAGTGGCTACTTTTGCGTCCAACATACACAGGATTCAGCAGATCGTCAATGCGGCCATCAAGTACGGGCGAAAGGTGTGTATATCCGGCCGTAGCATGGCCAACGTGGTAGCAGTTGCTATGGAGCTGGGTTACCTCAATATACCTAAAAAGACGCTTATAGAAGTGGATAAGGTCGATAGCTATCCGAACGATAAGGTCGTGATAATTACCACCGGTACCCAAGGAGAACCCATGTCTGCGTTGACGCGTATGGCTGCTGCCGAGCATAAAAAGCTGGAAATCATACCTGGGGACCTGGTCATAATATCGGCAACGCCCATACCCGGAAATGAAAAGCTGGTGTATAAGGTGATAAACCAGCTGTTTCAGAGGGGAGCCAACGTTATATATGAGTCTTTAGCAGATGTTCACGTTTCGGGCCATGCTTGTCAAGAGGAGCTTAAGCTGATACATACACTGGTGAAGCCCAAGTTCTTTGTGCCGGTGCACGGTGAATTCCGACACCTGAAGCAGCATGCCCTGCTGGCAGAATCCCTGGGCATGCCAAAAGAAAACATATTCCTGGTGGATATCGGTACAGTGCTTGAGTTTACACACAATTCCTGCAGGGTGGCTGGAACAGTTACTGCGGGACGGATATTGGTGGATGGACTGGGCGTTGGAGATGTAGGCAATATTGTTTTGCGCGACAGAAAACACCTCTCACAGGATGGCCTTATCGTTGTGGTGGTCACCATTTCAAGGGAGACAGGCGGCGTCATTGCTGGGCCTGACATCATATCCAGAGGTTTTGTCTACGTGAGGGAATCTGAAGGGCTCATAGAGCAGGCACGGCAGGTGGTGAAAGAGACGCTGGACAAATGCGAGCAGCAGAACATCACCGATTGGGCTACTTTGAAAACCAATATCAGGGATGAGCTGAGAAATTTCCTTTATGAGAAGACCAAGAGAAATCCGATGATATTGCCTATCATCATGGAGATATGAATGCTTTATATAATCCATGAGGATGGGAGGTTGCGGGTATGAACGTATACGATAAGGCTCATGAATTGGCCAGGGCGCTTTCGGCAAGCAAGGAGTACAGGGATTACAAGGCGGCAAAGGAAAAGATTTATCAGGATGAAGCCAACAAAAGGATGCTGAAGGACTTCAAAAAGCGGCAGTTTCAGCTGCAGGCCGCATTTCTGAGCGGCAAACAGCCTAATGAGGAGGAACTGGACAAGTTCAGAAAACTTTCGGAGCTTATACAGCACTCACCCGCTATAAGCAATTTTTTGCAGGCGGAATATCGTTTGAATACTCTTATATCGGATATATACAAGATATTGAGCGAAGCTGTGGATATGGACCTGGATTTTATGCAGGAAGATGAGAAAGAAGGGGATAAAGAGAAGTGAAGGGGTTTAAAATTTCTACCCGTTTTATTGCACGGGCGGCCGTCATTGCCGCCGTATACACGGTATTGACCATGGCCCTTCAATCGATATCTTTCGGTCCCATTCAATTCAGGATAGCCGAGGCGTTGACGGTACTTCCATTTGCAGATGCGGCTGCCATCCCGGGGGTTGCGCTGGGGTGCCTGTTTGCTAATCTGGGCAGCCCATTGGGATTGGTGGATATCCTGGGTGGTAGCTCTATTACGTTGATATCGGCATACCTTACGTATAAGGCGCCCAACCGTTATGTGGCTTTGCTGCCCCCTATAGTTTTGAATGCCATTGGTGTACCCATTTATCTGGCACCAGCTGTTGGACAGCCTTACTGGTTGGTTGCCGTGCAGGTGGGAATGGGGCAGCTTGTCGTGATCGCTGTACTAGGCCTTCCCATATTGTCACTCTACGAAAGGATAATAAGTAGATTTCCTATCAAAGATTAACACAATTTTAATATTTTATTAACCTCCTCCACCTTGTCAAAAGATATATAAACCTATATAATTAAGATGACAATACAGGTGGAGGTTGGAAAATGTCTCAAATTACGGTTGCTGGGAAACAGAAGAATAAAAAGGAAATACATCCTTTTGTAAAATATTTACTAAGAAGGCTGTTAATATATTTCATCAGCCTGGGAATAGTGCTGGGTACTGTTTTGTGGGCAGTACGTCAAGTTCAGATATTGTTGTTTGAACCGGTGGATGCCAACGATAAAACCGCTATAACAGTAGAGATACCGATGGGGACTTCTGTCCGGGGTATTGCTGAAATACTCTATGAGAAAGGCCTGATTCGCAATGCTGGAGTTTTTAGATTTTTTGTTGAGCTTACTGATAAAGCCTCAAAGCTCAAAGCAGGACGGTACATGCTTTCCAGGAGCATGACCCCGCAGCAAATTTTGGATGAGTTGATAACCGGCGAGGCGGCGGTGGATACAGTCAGGATTACCATTCCTGAAGGTTTCAGCATACGCGATATAGCAAATTATCTGCAGAATTTTGAAAAGGATGGCCAAAAGGTATTTAAATTTACAGCTGAGCAGTTCATTGATGCCGCTAAGCAGTTTGATAAGTTTGCAGAAGACTATACCTTCTTGTATGAGATACCCGAAGCCAGAAGAAGCGGGGAATATCCTCTGGAGGGTTACTTGTTTCCCGACACCTATATAGTCTATGTTGACTCTACCCCCGACGATATCATAAGAAAAATGCTGTCGACCTTTGAAAGGAAAGTGTATTTTGCGGAATTTCAGAACGTCCCTCTTCTTACAAAGATAGAGGAATTGGGGATGACTCTGGATCAGGTCATCACTCTGGCTTCTATAGTACAGGAAGAGGCTGCCGTGAAGGATGAATTCTATAAGGTCTCTGCGGTGTTTCACAACAGGTTGAATATCGATATGCCCCTTCAGTCCTGCGCGACAGTGCAGTATGCTCTGGGGAGTTCTGAAAGGAAACCTTTCCTGACCAATGAGGAGATATCAATAGACTCGCCATATAATACGTACAAGCACAAGGGGTTGCCTGTGGGGCCAATCGCCTCGCCAGGGCAGCTGGCTGTAGAAGCGGTGCTTTATCCAGAGAAAGAGTTTATGAATCCCGAAAAGCCTGTACTTTTCTTTGTGTACGCCGGAGATAACCGGCATGAGTTTAATTACACCGCGGAGGAGCATGCTAAAGCTAAACAGAAGTACGAAAGGCTGTGGAAGGAAAGCCAGAATCAAAATCAGGAATAGCGCGAGCATCTGGAGCTCACTCTAATGAGTGGGCTCTGTTAATTTGGGGTATTAATTTATGGAAAGTCCAATTCGTATGTGCTCTTGTTTGAGAAGCTGTGCATCAAGATGGGATTTTTGTTTTCTGTAGAGCAGGAGCCGATTGAGATTGTGCATAAGAATTTGTCATTTCACGAAAGGATGGGAGCCAAGATGAAGATACCCGAGCTTTTGGCACCGGCTGGTGACCTGGAAAGGTTAAAGATTGCGGTGGCGTATGGTGCCGATGCCGTGTATATAGGCGGTAAAAGGTTCAGCCTGAGAGCATTTGCTGACAATTTTGAATGGGATGAAATAAGGGAAGGCGTGGAATACGCCCATAGATATGGTCGCAGGGTATATGTCACATTGAACATATTTGCCCACAACGAAGATTTAAACGGAGTTGATGATTATATTCGCTTCCTTGCAGATGTTGGGGTGGATGCGGTTATAGTCTCGGATCCGGGGATCTTGTCCATAGTAAAGGACGTAGCGCCCGACATGGAGATACACCTGAGCACGCAGGCAAATACTACCAACTGGCGGAGCGCCGTTTTCTGGCATAGGCAGGGGGTAAAAAGAATAATAATGGCAAGGGAGCTCAGTTTGGATGAAATAAAGGAGATAAGGGACAAAACTCCCGATACCCTTGAGCTGGAGGTATTCGTTCACGGTGCCATGTGCATCTCCTACTCCGGCAGGTGTCTGCTCAGCAACTACCTTGCCGGGAGGGATTCCAACAGGGGAGCGTGTGCCCACCCGTGCCGTTGGAAGTATTACCTTGTGGAGGAGAAAAGGCCGGGGGAGTATCTGCCGGTTATGGAAGATGAAAGAGGAACGTATATACTCAACTCTAAGGACCTGTGCATGCTGGGACATATCCGAGAACTGATAGATATAGGGGTTGATGGCTTTAAGATTGAGGGCAGGATGAAGAGCAGCTATTATGTCGCCGTTACTGTAAAGGCTTATCGCCAAGAACTGGATGAATACAAGAGAGACCCGGAAGGTTATCGCTTTGATCCGCGGGTTCTTGAAGAGGTGAAAAAGGCCAGCCATCGTCCATTTACTACGGGGTTTTATTTTGGCAACCCCCAATCCGATGCGCAAGAGTATTCAAGCAGCCAGTACATCAGGGAATACGACTTTATAGGGCTGGTGCTGGATTATGATGAACAGAGGAGCATGGCCCTGGTTGAACAGCGTAACCCCTTCAAGAAGGGGGATAAGGCTGAAATACTCCGCCCCCACGGAGATTTGTTAAATTATACCATTGATCAAATATTCGATATTGACGGGCAGCTTATAGATAGCGCTCCGCACCCTCAGCAAAAGGTGTATATCCCCATGCCGTATCGACTTGAGAGATATTCCATGTTGAGGAGAAAAAGGGAACATAAAGAGGCGTAAAGTGCTGTCATCCTGTATAAATGCAGGCGAAACAATAAAAAATTGCTGGGTGGTAAAAAGAAACAAGCACATTCCCCGGTGCAGTTACATATTATATAAGGTGACCTGTTTTTTCTGGACGGTGTAACTGCATTTCAGGGGGTGTTATATGGTGTTATCCCTCATTGGGAGTCTACTTTATCTGTTACGTTATGCCTATCTGCTTGTATCCCACATATCGGGTGGCGGTTCTTTCCCCAGGCCATTAAGCCCTGAGGAAGAAGAATACTACATTAAAAAAGTGATGGAAGAGGGAGATGAAGAGGCCAGAAATATTCTCATAGAACACAATCTCAGATTGGTAGCGCATATTGTAAAGAAATACAGCAATTTTGGCAAAGATGTGGATGACCTAATCTCAATAGGAACCATTGGCCTTATAAAAGCCATATCCACTTTCGATTCAAGCAAGAAGACCAGGCTTGCGACCTATGCGGCCCGTTGCATTGAGAATGAAATCCTTATGGCCATCCGTGCAGATAAAAAGGCAAAGGGAGAGGTGTCTCTCCAGGAACCTATAGGCATGGACAAAGAAGGAAACGAAATATCGCTTATGGATATCCTGGGTACTGATCCGGATGCTGTGATAGACGAGGTTGAGTTAAAAATGCAGATTAGAAATTTATACAAAAAGATGAACGCAGTGTTAAAAAAGAGAGAAAGAATGGTTCTAGAAATGAGGTACGGCCTATTCAACGGTAAACACAGGACGCAGAGGGAAGTAGCTCAGATGCTTGGTATTTCAAGGTCGTATGTATCCAGAATTGAGAAAAGGGCCATATCAAAGCTGAGCAAGGAATTTGGCGTTGGGGGCTGTCATTCAAGTTGACAGCCTTTTAATTTTTTGTTAAATATTACATATAATAAAGTACGGTTTTGCTATCGGATATATGTGCCATGATACTAGAAGGGATTGGGATGTTTAGAAGGCTTAAACCTGATCAGATGGTAGAGTGTGTTTGCAATGTAAGGCTGGAGGAGTTAATGGAGCGAGGTATTTGCAATATAATTATAGATCTGGATAATACCTTGGCTCCATGGGGCGAAGACCAGATCATTCCTGAGGTTTATCAGTGGGTCAAGGCCGGCCATGAGATGGGTTTTAAATTTTGCATTGTATCCAACAGTAGCCCCAAAAGGGTACGTTATTTTGCCTCAAGATTGGGAATGCTTGCTGCTTTTAAGAGATGGAAGCCTTTCTCCCGAGCCTTTAAAAGTGCTTTGACGCAGTTAAATGGCAATCAACGCAACACCGCAGTGATAGGGGACCAGATTTTTACCGATATCTTTGGAGGCAACAGGCTCAACCTCTATACCATTCTGGTTGAGCCCATATCAAAGAAGGAGTTTATAGGAACCAGAGTCATGAGGTTTTTAGAAAAAACTATTATCAAGAGGAGGAAGCCATGAACATATCTCCGCGCACAAAGCTGGTGGGGCTCATCGGCCATCCGGTAGAGCATTCGCTGTCGCCCAAACTGCACAATGCCCTGTACGAAAAATATGGACTTGATTATGTGTACTTGGCATTCGATATTGCCCCTGATGATATTGCCGGGGCGGTAGAGGCGCTTAAGACGCTGTCGTTTAGAGGGTTTAATGTGACCATACCGTACAAAGAAAAAATCATCTGGTTTTTGGATTCGCTGGATACTGAGGCTGCAATTATCGGAGCGGTAAACACTGTGAAAGTAGAAAATGGAAAGCTTATAGGCTACAATACCGACGGGATGGGATTTGTGGATTCCCTCAAGCGCCGTGGGATAGTGCTTAAGGATAAAGTTGTACTGGTGCTGGGGGCAGGTGGCTCGGCAAGGGCAATATGCGTATATCTGCTCAAAGAAGGCGTAAGGAAGCTTTATATTCACAATCGGACTAGGGAAAGGGCTTTTGAGCTTATCAAGCACCTGGAGCGATTTTTCCCAGGCGTTTGTTTGAATTATCTTGCTAAAGAAAATATAAGGGATGTACAACCCGACCTGGTGGTCAACACCACGCCGTTGGGCATGTGGCCTCACACCCACGTCATGCCCATAGAAGATTATGATTTTTTACCCAGCATGACCGTTGTGGACATCATCTACAACCCTGTTGAAACCGCTTTTTTGAGAAAGGCCAGGCAGGCCGGGTGCATCGCGATAAACGGCCTTGATATGCTGGTGGGCCAGGCGATAAAGGCAATCGAGATTTGGACCGGTGTGAAGATGGATTATGAAGATGCCATCAGCATTTTGAGAAACGATAAAAATAAATTATTGTTGTAAAATGACAATTTGCGGTATATAATTTAAGTACAAATATATAGGAAAGATTTACTATATTTTGAGACTCATTTACTATTAATATTTAGGTGGAACGGTTTATGGGGGTTTACAGAAAAAGGCTGGGCGAGTTGTTGATTGAAAAAGGCATAATAACGCAGGAGCAGCTAAAAAATGCGCTTGCTATGCAAAAGTCCACCGGTAAAAAGCTGGGTGAAATACTCATCTCTCAAAATTTGATTTCAGAGGCCAAGATGGCCGAAGTTTTACAGGAACAGCTGGGCATTCCATTTGTCGATTTGAACAAAGTAGCGTTGGACCCAAAGCTTACCGAATATGTCCCCTTCATTCTTGCAAAAAGGCATTCCCTTATTCCTATAAAGCTGGAAGATGGAAAGCTGTACATAGCCATGGAGGATCCGCTGGATTTTGCGGCCATTGATGATGTAAAGCGCGTATCCAGGATGGATGTGGTGCCGGTCATTTCATTTGGCGAAGCCATCAAGAATGCCGTGCACAGGCTATACAGCATGGAGTATGCCGAGCGAGCTGTTCAGGATTACACAAAGGAGGTAAAGCTGGAGCAGCTTGCTCAGGAAGTGCAAAACAGCCCGCTGGATGACGATGTCAGTAATGCTCCGGTGGTAAGGCTAGTAAATTCCATTATCCAGCAGGCAGTCAACATGGAGGCCAGCGATATCCACGTCGAACCGCTGGATAACGAGACGCGGATCAGATTTCGAATTGACGGGATGCTGCAGAAGATACTCACCATACCCAAATATGTCCACCCGGCTTTGGTTACACGCATAAAGATCATGGGCAATATGGATATCGCCGAAAGAAGGCTTCCCCAGGACGGACGTGTGGATATGCGCATCTCCGAAAGGGACATAGATGTGCGGATCTCCACCATGCCTACTATTCACGGCGAAAAGGTAGTTTTGAGGATTTTGGATCAAACCAATTTCCTTCTTCCTAGGGAAAAGTTAGGATTTACAGAGGAGAATCTGGAGAAGTTTGACCAGCTGCTCAAAAATCCACACGGCATCATACTTGTTACCGGCCCAACCGGCAGCGGTAAGTCAACCACCCTTTATGCCATGCTAAATGAGCTTAACGATGAATCGGTAAACATCATAACTATAGAGGACCCGGTGGAATACCGTATGGAGGGGATAAACCAGATTCAGGTTAACCCAAAAGCGGGTTTGACCTTTGCCACAGGCCTTCGCTCTATAGTTCGCCAGGACCCTGATATAATCATGGTTGGAGAGATTCGCGACAGTGAAACCGCCGAGATTGCCATCCGTTCGGCCATTACCGGGCATCTGGTGCTGAGCACGCTGCATACCAATGACGCCGTCAGTGCAATTTCTAGGTTAATGGACATGGGCATAGAGCCCTATCTTATATCCGCTTCTCTTGTGGGGGTTATATCCCAGAGGCTTTTGAGAAAGGTCTGTAATAACTGTAGGGTTCCCCATGAGATTGAACCCCATCAGCTGGCTGCATTGGGGCTTAATAGCTTGTCTGGGGTGACGCTGTACAAAGGGGAAGGGTGCAGTGCTTGCAACTATACTGGGTACAAAGGACGGATACCCGTTCATGAGATTCTCGTGGTGTCAAAAGCACATCGCCAGCTGATAACACAAAAGGCCTCAATTGACGAAATCAGGGATCTGTCCATAAAAATGGGAATGAGCACTTTGAAGGATGAGTGCATAAAGCTGATGCTTAAAGGCCTGACGACGGTTGATGAGGTCATACGCGTATCTTATAGCCAGGATGGCTGACGCAATGGTTTTTGGCATCGCATCATCTGTGCCATTGGTTTCTAGAAACGCCACGGAAGGGGTACGTGGACTTATGGATATATACGACATACTCAGGAAAGCAGTTGAACTCAAGTGCTCCGATGTGCACATATCCGTCGGCATGCCTCCTGCCGTGCGACTGAACGGAAGCCTTATGAGGATAGCTGATGAGCCTTTAACTTCCGATCAAACCCAGCAGTTTGCAAGAGCGCTTTTGAATGATGAGCAGTGGGAGGTTTTTCAGGAAAAGGGCGAGATAGATTTTTCGCTTTCCATAGCAGGAGTGCACAGGTTTCGCGTAAACGCGTATAAACAGAGGGGCAGTTGCAGCCTGGCCATAAGGTTGGTCAACTCAAGGATTCCCAGCTTTGAGGAACTGGGATTGCCGCCGGTGGTACAGGAGTTTGCATACAAGAAAAGTGGGCTGGTATTGGTAACCGGACCTACAGGCAGCGGCAAATCCACTACTTTGGCAGCGATAGTTAACAAGATAAACATGGAAAGGGCTGTCCATATCATTACTCTGGAGGAGCCCATAGAGTATCTGCATCGACACCAAAAAAGCATAGTCAATCAGAGGGAGGTGGGCAGCGACACCAAGAGCTTTGCTGCAGGGTTGAGAGCGGCGCTGCGCCAAGACCCAGATGTTATCTTGATAGGCGAGATGAGGGATTTGGAGACTATTTCTATAGCCCTTACAGCTGCCGAGACTGGTCATCTGGTGCTGTCCACACTGCACACCATCGGAGCGGCCAAGACCATAGACAGGATCATTGACGTCTTTCCGCCGCATCAGCAACAGCAGGTCAGGTTTCAGCTGTCGACGGTGCTGGAAGGGGTTATCAGCCAGCAGCTTATTCCGCAGAAAGATGGCTCGGGTAGGGTAGCAGCTGTGGAAGTTATGGTGGTCACGCCCGCCATACGCAATCTGATTCGCGAAGGCAAAACCTATCAGATAACCAACGTCATTCAGACGGGTGCCAGGCTGGGCATGAAAACTATGGATCAGGCACTGCTGGAGCTGTACAGCAAAGGGGTTATATCAAGGGAGGATGCGCTGGTTTATTCAGTGGATATGGAGCACATGAAAGCTTTGATAAACGGTTAATGCTGTTGCTGTAACTAAGGGTTCCTATGAGGAAGGGGTGATATAGTATTGCCAGGTATAAATACATAGCCAAAAACATGCAAGGGGCTACAGCCAGCGGGACGCTTGAGGCTTCTACCAGAAGGGATGTCTACCGCTTGCTTAGGGAAAGGGATTACTATCCGATTAAGATAGAAAAGGTGCTTCAAGTCAAGGATATAAAGGACTTGAGCCTCAGAACGAAAATAGCCTCAAAGGATATTGCCGTGCTGTGCAAGCAGTTTTCTACCATGCTTGAGGCTGGGATCCCTATAGTGAGGTGCCTGGACATACTCTCGAAACAGCTATCCAACAGGGTTTTGCGCAGGCTATTTACCGAGATGTATGCCGAGGTGCGCACCGGCAGGACGCTTACCGAGGCGCTTGCACGTCGAAGCCAGTACTTCCCATCGCTGTTTATAAGCATGATTGAAGCCGGCGAAACCAGCGGAACGCTGGATGTGGTTTTAAACAACCTGGCACAGCACTATGAGAAGGATTACAAGCTAAGGCAAAAGGTAAAAAATGCAATGACATATCCTGTCATAGTGCTCATAGTAGCGGTAGCGGTGGTATATTTCCTGCTCACCGTTGTTGTTCCCACTTTTATAAGCATTTTTAACCGTGGAGATATGGTACTTCCTCTGCCGACGCGTATGCTTCTGTCGCTGAGCAACTTTGCGACCAGATACGGCATGATTGTATTGCTGTGCATCGTATTAATGGTTTTTATCCTTTATATAGTTCTTTCAAGAGGCAAGGGACGCCTCAAGTGGCATGAATTTTTGCTAAAAATGCCTGTAATGGGTACTGTGATAACCTATATGATTTCAAGTCGGTTTTCTGCAACGCTGGGTATACTGCTCAGGACTGGGATCCCGCTTGTCCAGGCGTTGGACATAGTCAAGAAAGTTGTGGGAAACGAGGTAGCGCAGAAAGGGCTGCAGCAGGTGCAGGACATGGCCAGAATGGGAGGAGGCATATCAACACCTCTTGAACAGCTCAAACTGTTTCCTCCCATGCTGATACAGATGCTGAAAATTGGTGAGGAGTCGGGAACGCTGGATGAAATGCTTCTCAAGACGGCAGAGTTTTACGAGGGCGAGCTGGAGGCCAGCTTAGTCAGGTTGACCACTCTACTTGAACCAATGCTTATAGTGTTGCTGGGCGGCGTGGTTGCATTCATAGTGCTGTCCATAGCCTTGCCCATGTTTGAGATGACCAATATTTTGGGTTAAATAAACTTAAATAATGAAAGGAGAGGAGAAATATGTTTAAGAAGTTTAGGAAAAACAAGAAAGGCTTTACCCTTATTGAGTTGGTTGTGGTGATAGGCATACTGGGCGTTCTGGCATTGCTTGTGGTGCCGAATGTGGTGAATAGGATTGATGAGGCTGAAAAGAATGTAGACATGGCAAACGTTAAGCTACTTCAAAAAGCTCTTGATATGTACGTAATAGATAATCCAAATGCAACACTTAAGAATAGCTATAATTTAGAAGATTTGACAGATTTATTAGTACCCGAATATTTAGATGAAATTCCTGAATTTAAAACTATAACTGTAACTGTTAAAAAAGAAGGTAATAGGCTTGTTGTTGAAACCCAGTAAAGTGATACTTAATAATGAAACATTACGGTATTCTTGTAATAAATTGAAGCAGAATTCAAATATTAAAAAGGTTGTGTTGTTTGAATGGTAATAAATCTCAATTAATTTAGATGAAGATATATTAGACTAAAATGAGGAAACAAAATGGATTTACTGATCATAACACTTGGCCTTTTGGTAGGCAGCTTCCTCAATGTGTGCATATACAGAATACCGCGCGGCGAATCAATAGCCTTGCCGGGTTCCCGGTGTCCCCACTGCGGGATTCGGCTTAAGCCTTTAGACCTTGTACCGGTTTTAAGCTTTGTATTTTTAAAGGGCAGGTGCAGGTACTGCAGCCAGCCCATATCCTGGCGCTATCCTGTGGTTGAGCTGCTGACAGCCTTGCTTATCTGGCTGGTATATGAGGTGTACGACATAACCCCCACCGCAGCGTATTATGTTGTAATCGTCTGTATCCTCATAGTTGTGGCTTTTATTGACCTGGAGTACCAGGTTATTCCTAATGGTTTGGTGTTAAGCCTGATAGGTACAGGCTTAGGATTTAAGTTGCTGGACGGCGGGGCAGGCTTTATAGATGGTTTGTACGGGCTTGTGGCCGGTGGGGGGCCTCTCCTCCTTATCGCCGTCATTTCCCCCTTGTTATTTCATAAAGAAGGAATGGGCGGAGGGGATATAAAGCTTATGGCGTCTATAGGATGGTGTCTGGGTTGGCGCCTTGTTCTCCTTTCATTTGTTATTTCTATATATATCGGTGGCCTTATAAGCCTATTGTTGCTGGCTTTTAAAGTTAAGAAAAGGGGAGATTACATTCCGTATGGTCCTTTTATAGTTATGGCTACTGTGGTGTCTATGCTGTGGGGGGATGGTGTCATTAGTTGGTATATAAATAACTTCTGGTGATAAAACATGGAGGATTGTCGTGGTTTAACCCTTATCGAACTTGTGATAACGCTGGCTATAATTGGAATTTTGCTCGGGATTGCTTTGATAAATCCTAGGCCAGCCGTTGACGACGCTGTCCTTGAAGCTACGGCCCACCGTATAGCGCAGGATATCCGTTTGACCCAGCAGCTGGCTTTGACGAATAAAAGAGATTATTGTTTTGAAATATACATCAGGGAAAAATACTATATAATAAGGCCGTCAGATCCTACAAAGGGAGCATTTAAAAGGGAATATATAGACCCTCATATCACGCTATCTGTTATAGGTTTTGATAAATCATATGACGATTCTTACTTAAGAAAGCTCGTATATAATCCGGCGGGCACTCCTTTTACAACCGGTACAATTATCCTAACTAACAGCAGCGGCAAGAAAAAGGAGATTACCGTAATGGTGGGCACGGGAAGGGTGAGGATCTATTGAAACTGAATACCACGAAAGGCCTGACTTTTGTAGAAATCCTGGTAGCCACAGCCATAATAGCGCTCGTGGCAGAAATGTTGCTCACCGTTTTCGGCTTTTCATTTAAACACAACCGTGAAGCTGAGGCGACGCTGGAAGCGACATTCATTGCGCAGAGAAAAATGGAGATGCTGCAAGGGATGGATGCGCTTTCAGCGTACAATGAGGGGAGAAAGGGTATAAGACAAAAGTTTATGGAGAAGTATGTAGAGGTTACATGCAGGCCATACTTGCCTGACGATTGCCATGTATTTGACGTAGTGGTTAAAAATGAAGAGGGAAGGGATGGCATTCTGTACGCTGCCCCTCCTGACAATGCGGATGTCTTCTTGATAGAGGGTTGGACCGATGACATATTTTTAGAGATTTCAATATTTGGAAATAGATATGAGATAATTTCTCCAGATAGTCCAGATAAAAAAGCGGTTACAGGATGGCTGCCTGGTGATACAGAAAAAGTGGTTGTTATGATAAATGGTGTAGAATATTCTCTTGATAAGGGTATACTCATTGACATTTCTTCTGCCGGACGAGATGTGGAGGCAAGGGTTTACGACACAAATAATAATTCATCACTCATTAACGTAGAAGGTACAGGGGTGATCGTGAAACGGTATACAAATTATTCTTACAGGGACTATTCTACCGTCCGGGCTCAGGTTAAGGTTTTCGATACTCAGGACGATGCACGGCCCAAGGCTGTTTTTGAGAGCATACTTCAACTGAAAAATTGATTGGCCTGTATGTTTTTTATTCCTAAATGGAGAGGGGACCTAAAATAGATGCATGGTGACAAGGGTTATTCCCTCGTTGAGCTATTAGCAGCACTTGCCATATTGACAGTGGTTATAGGGGTAGGGTATTCGATATATCTAATGAGCGTAAAGGGGTATACGCTGGAAGTTAGCAGGGTAGAGGTACAGCAAAACGTGAGGTCAGCTGCTTCATACATTCAAAGGAAGCTTTTGACGGCATCGGAAGGCGAGGTATCCATAGAGAAGAGAGACGGTTTAGAAACCCTGAGGGTTAAAGATGAGTGTTTCAATCTTAAAGATAAAACGTTGCGGGTAAATTTGGACTGTGGGTCATCGAAGTCGCCTTTTAGTCCTTTGGCTGAAGGGATTGAGGAGTTTACCTTTAAAAAGGATGGCAAAAAAGTCGAAGTGACCATAGCAGGAGGGAATCAAGAAAGAGGAGATTACTTTGCTATTACCTTTGAGGTTCTCCTGAGGCGATAAAGGAGAGGTTAATATGGGATTTGGAAATTCCAAAAATGAACTATTTAAAAGATTTTGTTGTATGGTAAATTCTGACGGTTCGGCATTAATCGTGGCGGTATTGACTTTGATGGTGACTTTTACGCTGGGCACAGCGCTTTTATCGGTCACCGCCTCGAATTTTTATATGGATCAGGCTGAGCATGACTATCAGGCAGCCTATTATATAGCAGAGGGTGCACTGCGCCATCAACTGGAGTACATGAAGTTGCAGATGGAAGATTTATATGAAGCTAAAGTTTATAATAGTTCTGCTCAATTTTTTAGTGATTTTGAGCAAAAACTTTCTTCGAAAAGATATGCATTAGATTTTGGAATGGTTAATAACAAACCTGCCAAAGCTCTAGTGATTATAGAGACTGTTACAAGAGGAGAAGATTCATGGGAATTTAAGGTAAGCGTTACTGGAAGCGTGGGGAGAATAAGCAGGACACTGGAAAGTACGGTAAGGATAAAATATGTTCCTCAAAGTTCTGGGAGTTTGGCTGCTTTGTTTGATCATGCCTTGTTTGCAAATGGAGATATTATCCTGAAGGGAAATGCCAGTGTGCAAGGTGATGTGGGTATAAATCAAGGTAAAATCACTACTAGCGGTAATTCTAAAATTGAGGGGGCTCAAAAAAACAATTGTGGACTTAATTTACCACAGATTGAATTTCCTTCAGACCTGGAGTATGCTGATGAACCTGAGATTAAGAATAAAGATGGGATTATAGATGGAGGGAAAAAGTATTCTAAAATAGAAATTAATGGAAACAAAAAGCTGGTTATCCAGCTGAATGGCGATACAGTTATTTACACGGATGAGCTTATATTAAGCGGTGGAAGCGCCAAAATTGAGCTAAAGGGAGAAGGAAGATTGCTGTTTTATGTAGGCAAAAATCTTAAACTTGACGGTCTAATAAACATTAAGGAGCTTGACAAAAAAAATATTGAGGGAGGAGATCCTAAAAAGTTAATTTTGATTTATGGTGGAAGAAATTCAGAATTTGGTGATGACCAAGGAAATGGTAAAAATCAAATAAAAGCCGAATTTTATGGAGCTATATATGCTCCTAACGCTAATTTCAAGCTAAATGGCAACTGTCACATAGAAGGAAGTTTAGTAGCCTCAACAATAGAAATGAACAGTGGTACTGTAATATTCCGTAAAGTTTATGACGAAAAACACCCTCTTCCTATAATGGATTATGAAGATATAATTTTGGGAGAAGAGGTGTTTTCAATAGTATCTTATACAGAAAAATAGTGAAATAGTATGTTTTCTCATATAGGTATGGCAAGCTAAAAATTTAGAAAACGAGGGAATTTACAATGCTAAAACAAAACAACAGCATCTTGGGCGTAGATATCGGTTCCAGATTTATCAAAATGGTACAAGTTATGCAAAATGAAAATTCCAGTGAACATATAAAGCTTTTAAAATGGGGCTGCATTGAAGTTTCGGATATAGATGACGAGTTGGCTGGAAACAGGGAGAGTGAGTCTTATCTTGCACAGGCCATCAAGGATTGCTATAAGCAATATGGGTTTAGTACCAAAAAAGTGAGCCTGTGCCTGTCGGATTCGTCTATCATTTTCAGAGATATAGGGCTTCCGGAGATGAAGGATGAAGAGATAAAGGAAAATATAAAGTATGAGATGGCTGAGTACTTTTCAATAGATCCCGATAAATATGCCATCGCCTACAGGATACTGAAAAGGGATGGAAACGAGGGCAGGACGGTGCTGCGAGTGTTGGGCGTGGCGGCTCCTTTGGATCTGGTGGCAAGGTATGTGCGAATTCTTAAAAAGGCTGGATTAAAGCCCGAATACGTCGATATCAATATAAATGCCTATTTGAAGGCAACAAAGCTTTTGAATGAGATAGATAATATATCATCGAGCCGTGGAGTGTGTATCATGGATTACGGGTACAGTACACTGACCATATCCGTATTTGAGGGCGGAGCGCCTTTTGTCACCAGGACGGTGGATAAAAGCTGGGAAGCGGAAAATTTTGATGCAGTTGCGGCAGCTTTAAATCAAGTACTCGATTATTATTACAGCAGAAACTATACTTCGCGTATTGAGAAGGTGTGGGTTGTGGGAGGTGGCAGCCTTATAAAGGATCTGTGTCAATATCTATCATTCCAGACCGGTACGGATGTAAGGAGGGTAACTCCTCAGATGCTCAAGATAGAGTATGATAACGGCCAAGATTTTCCGGTGGGCATTTATTTTAAATCCATAGGTACCGCCATAAGAGAGGGCTGAGAGCATGAACGATATAAATTTGCTCAAGGATTTCTATCGCCCCAGGAAAACCATTAGAATTACATTGTTCATATTTGTTGCAGCCGCGGTTGCCGCTTTATTCTCATACTTTGGCATCGTCGTACCCTTGAGAGAAAAGCATGAGCTGGCTCTTATGGCATCGAATTTTTCGCAGATGAACGGCGAGTATGAAGCAATTGAAAAGGAATATACCGAACTTTCTAAACGCATGGAGGAGCTAAAAGAAAAAGCCAGCGGTATCAATCCCTTGATAGCCGGGCGGCAGTGGAGTGAGGTCTTCACACTTCTTGAACAGGCAATACCGCAGGGTGCGGCTTTGCGCAGCCTTTCATATGATGGAGATGCTGTGGTGCTGGAAGGTATCGCAACCGACGATGTCGAAATTGCTCGATTTATAGTAAACCTTAAAAAAACCGGTCTGTTTTCAACCGTCAGCCTCAAGAGGATTGATGGTGATGAAGGCGGACAGCTATTTCTCATGAACTGTAAATTCAATCCTTTGGACCACAAGTGACGGTAAATACGGCAGAAGGGTGATCGAAAATTGATACAGCTTACGAAACGGGAAAAGGTGTTCATTGCGATATTCATTGTGGTATTGGTTGTGGCAGTGTATTACGTATATTTCTACCAACCGCTGGTAAGGGATATAGAAGCCATGTCGGCCGAGATAGAGGCGGTCCAGGACATACCTGTGCTGAGCAAGTCAAAGCAGGAGCAGCTGGCAAGCCTTAAGCATGAGCATGAAGAGCTTTCAAAGCGGGTATCAGAAACGCTGGAGAGCTTGCGATCGCCCGACGACCAAGCCGGTCTGGTGGTGCATCTGTATCGGATTTTTTCGACCCGCTCGATCAGGGAACACATAGAGTTTGGGGATCTGGAGCAGCATACCGATTTTTCAGTGATGCCCGTCAGCGTGACTTTGAGTGCCAGTTACAGCGATTTTAAGTATATATTGAGGCAGCTTGAACAATCTCCTTATAAAAACCATATTCAGGCTTTGACGGTACAGGCACTGGATGGAGGCAGTACTGTCACCGTTAATATGTCCATCAAGTTCTATTTCAAGCCTATGCCGGCTGGACAAGAGCTGAACTATCCCTTTATGGATGGTTTATACGGTAGGCCCAATCCATTTCAATTGCCCGGGCAATAACTCTACTTTGAAGAAATGGCAAGGACATATGGCTCCGATTTCTATATGGCCAATTCAGATGAATGTGTGGTATAATTGTGGCAGCAAACTGTTTTTGAGGGGATTGGAGCGGTATGGCGGAGAATTCAAATGAGCTGACAAGGCCCAAAAATTATATGGAAGACGTGGTGTTTAAACACCTGGATAGTATCATCGCCAGCACAGACTGCTGCAGATGCCAGCGTTGTCGCATGGACATCGCTGCTTATGCACTAAATCAGCTTCCCAACAAATATGTGGTTACCCGCAAAGGAGAGGTATATTCCAAGATGCTTGAGCTTCAGCAGCAGTTTGAGGCCGATGTCATCATTGCCATTGTCAAGGCCATTGAGGTGGTAAAGAAAAACCCGCGGCATGACGATGAGGTGCTTGTCGAGAAAAATGAAAGCAAGAGTGAGCAAGTGCAATAACATCATATTAATTGGCTTTATGGGCACCGGCAAGACCACGGTAGGGAAGCTGCTGGCGCAGCGTATCGGATACCGCTTTGTTGATACTGATCAGGTAATCGAGCAAGAAGTAGGGCTTTCAATACCCGAGATATTCTTAAAGTATGGGGAACAGCACTTTCGCCAGCTGGAAAAGCAGGCCATCCGGCGAATTCTTACTCGCTCTGGCATGGTGCTTGCAACCGGTGGCGGGGCGGTGATGGATCCCGCCAATTTTTCGTTTTTGAAGGAAAAGGGATGTGTAATTGCGCTGGATGCGAGTGAAAATACCCTGTGGGAAAGGCTTAAAGCTGCGAAAGACCGACCAATGCTTTTTTCTGATAATCCACGGGAGAAAATGAAAAGCCTACTTGAAATGCGCCGTCCCGTCTATTATAAAGCCCATTTTGTTTTGCCTGTGGACGGGAAATCACCACAGGAGGTGGTGGACGACATCATCGCCATAATAAAACCAGAGGGAGGGGATGACCATACTGAATGATGTTATAAGATTTGGGCCGGCTGGGAATTCTGATTCATTCTATGAGCAGGGGTACAAATCCAGCGTGGACATGCCCAAATGGCTTCACGACATGGGCCTTACCGCCTACGAATATACCTGTACCCACGGGGTGAACATTGGTGAGGACACTGCCAGGGCTATCGGACAAGAGGCCCGAAAATGGAATATAGCGCTGAGCGTCCATGCGCCTTACTACATAAATCTGGTGGCGAAGGATAAGGATAAAAGGGCTAGAACTAAGCGGCACATGATGGATTCGCTTAGAGTGGCGCGCTGGATGGGCGCAAAGCGTGTGGTCTTTCACCCAGGTTCATGCTCAAAGATGGACAGGAGGACAGCGCTTGACATAGCGATTGATTTTCTGAAGGAGATTATCGACGAAGCCAGAGAGTTTATCGAAGAGGGGATACATCTTTGTCCCGAGACCATGGGTAAGGTAAACCAGCTGGGAACGGTTGATGAGGTGCTTGAGATGTGTTTGCTCCATGAGTCGCTCATACCTACGCTGGATTTTGGCCATATAAATGCCATGGGGCGCGGAAGCATCAGGTCGCGAGAGGATTACCTGAATATCATAAACAGGGCAAGAGAGGTTTTGGGGGAGGACAGGGCCAGATACTTCCATTGCCACTTCAGCAGGATAGAGTATTCAAATGGCGGGGAGAAAAGGCATTGGACCTTGAAGGATACGGAATATGGACCCGAATTTGAGCCGCTGGCCGAAGTGCTGGTGTCACTTGATTTGAAGCCCATAATAATATGTGAGTCCAGGGGAACCATGGCGGAAGACGCTGCACAGCTTAAAAAGATTGCCGACCAAAAAATCCATCTATTCAATGCTGGCATTTTGTGATAATATATTGGAGTGGAATTTTTGGTTTGGGCAGGGGTGCGCACAAGATGAGGGTGTTAGTGATAAATGGGCCCAATTTAAATCTTCTGGGCCAGCGTGAGCCTTCAGTGTATGGGAGTACCAGCCTGGATCATCTGGTAAGCATGTTAAAGGATCATGGCAAGGACCTGGGGATACAGGTGGATCACGTCCAATCCAACAGCGAAGGGGACATCATAGATGCTCTTCACAATGCCAGAGGCAGGTATGATGGCGCCATTCTCAACGCAGGTGCGTATACCCATTACAGCTATGCCATACGCGATGCGGTGGCTGCTGTGAAGCTGCCGGTCATAGAGGTACATATATCCAACGTATATGCCAGGGAAGAATTTCGCTCACGATCGGTGATAGCCCCGGTGTGCATAGGCCAGATCAGCGGTTTGGGTGTGGAAGGATACCTGTTGGCTTTGGATTATTTTGGTAAATATTTTAAACAGGTTGGACAAACTGATGGAGATGATAACACATGAAGATACCGGTGAGCAGATTGCTGGACCAAATGGAGAACCATGATGGAGGTATCAATGCAGCCCTGATCACCAACCCTGAAGATGTGGAATACTATTCCGGCTTTAGGGGAAATGGTGCTGTGCTTTTCGTGCATTCGCTGGTGCGCTACCTTATCGTTATCGATTCTGACGATAACCAGCAGTGTACGACAGATTGTTCGGGCTTTAAGGTTCTCAGTGCATCCTGGGACGAAGCCGTCAGTTTTCTTTCCGAATTGTGCAGCAAATTAGGAGTCCATAGCATATGGTTTGAAGAAAAGCATATTAATAAAGAAGAATACAGATTGCTAAAAGAGTCGTTAAATGGTGTGGAGCTCATACCGGGTGATGATTTTATCGAAAAAACTATTCTTAGGAAGGGAAGTGGTGATTATGGAGATGATTGCAGCAGGCGATTTCAGAAAAGGCGTAACCATTGAATTGGACGGGCAGGTATATACAATTGTCGATTTTCAGCACGTAAAGCCTGGAAAGGGCGCTGCATTTGTGCGTACCAAAATTAAGAACATAGTGACAGGTAACGTACTTGAGCGCACATTTAACCCTACCGAGAGAGTGCCCAGAGCTCATATAGAGACCAAAGAGATGCAGTATCTGTACAACGATGGCAACCTGTACTATTTTATGGATACCGAAACCTATGAACAGATACCTTTAAACAGGGATCAAGTGGAAGACGCCATGAAGTATATAAAGGAAAACATGATCGTCACCATCAAGTTTTATAAAGGAGTGCCTTTTACGGTGGAGCCGCCCAACTTTGTGGAGCTTAAAGTTATCGATACCGAGCCGGGCGTAAGGGGAGATACGGTGACAGGTGGTAGCAAACCGGCGACTTTGGAAACAGGGGCTGTCATTCAGGTTCCGCTGTTTGTCAATACTGGGGACGTGATCAGGATCGATACCAGAAACGACGAGTATATAGAAAGGGTTTAAGGGGAATAGTATAAAGTGAAATCATGCGTTTCAAGCCGGGATAGTTATACTATTTTAAAGGGAGGAAATTAAATGAACAACAATTTAGGAGAAAAGATGTCCTACATCAAAGGGTTGGCAGAAGGATTGGGGCTGCAAAAAGAAGATACAAAGGAAGCCAGGATACTTATAAACATCATCGAACTGCTGGAGGACGTGGTTGATGCCATCGATGCGCTTGAAGCTTCTCAGGCAGAGCAGGATGACTATCTTGATGCACTCAATGAAGATTTGACGAATATACAAAACGACATATACGGTGAAGATGAGGACGAGGATATGGATGAAGAGACCAACTATGTGGAAGTGACCTGTCCTCACTGCCATGAAACCGTATACTTTGATGAGGAGATGTTTGAAGAAGAGGATGACATTATCTGTCCCAACTGCAAAAAGCCAATATATGAAGAAGGGGAAGAGGAGTACGCCGAAGACGAAAGTGAGGAATGAACTGTTAAACAGAAGCTGGTGCAAAATGCACCGGCTTTTTTATTTTTGGTGATATTCTTTCCCTGCCTGACATAGATATTTATTAAAAGGGAGGACGAGTTGTATATGGAATACAGCAGATGGCCTTCCGGCGTTGCGTGGAAACGGGTAATACTCGATGCGCTGCCCGAAAACATTCAGAGGGTAATAGATGGAATTCCACAGGATATTGCCGAAAGCCTGGAGGAGATTCGGATACGGGAAGGACGGCCGATTGTCATACATGGCCGGGGCAAGAGCTATTATTTGGGGGCCGATGGGGGGCTGTGGCCTTCACCTGAAAAGGCCTATTATGTAACCCACAGGGATGTCCAAAGCATACTGCAGCGCATATCCAACTATTCCATATACGCGGTGGAGGAGGAATTGCGCAACGGATACATAACTTTGAGGGGTGGATACCGGGTGGGTCTGGCCGGCAAAGCCGTATTGGAAGGAGGCAAAATAAAGACATTAAAATACATAAATTCTTTTAACATACGCATATCCAGGGAAATAATAGGGGTTGCCGACAAAGTCATCCGCTACATCGTTTCAGGGGCAGAGGTGTACCATACCCTTGTGCTGTCTCCACCCCAAATGGGCAAGACCACTCTGATCCGCGATATTGCCAGGCAGCTAAGCGATGGTTTTCCAGGCTTTAGAGGCATAAAAGTTGGGATCGTGGACGAGCGTTCTGAAATAGCAGGGTGCTTCCAGGGCGTTCCACAGAACAACGTGGGACTTCAAACCGATGTACTGGATGCCTGCCCGAAGGCCGAGGGCATTATGATGCTCATTCGCTCCATGTCTCCTGCCGTTATAATAACCGACGAAATTGGCAAGGCGGAAGATGTGGAAGCCATTGAAGAGGCCCTTAATGCAGGTATAAAGATAATTACAACGGCCCACAGCAGCGATATAGGGGACGCACAGCGCCGGCCCATTCTCTCAAAGATTCTGGATAAGAAGATATTCCAAAGAATTATTGTACTGGGGAGTTCTCTGGGGGTGGGCACGGTTGAAAAGATATATGACGGCCACACTTTAAATAATCTGCTGGATAGGCCGATTCGTTGAGAGGGGGTAGCTGGGATGGTTTTTATCAAGATATTATCCAGCCTGGTGATAGTGGTGTGCTGTTCGTTTCTGGGGCTGCAGGCCGCAAATGCATATGCACTGAGGCTCAAGGAGCTCAGGATGCTGCGGATGGCATTTGCGCACCTGGAGAGCGAGGTTATAAACTACGCTACCTTTTTGCCCGAAGCGGTGGAAAGGGTGGCCGCTCTTTTGCACGGGGGAGTAAAGGAGTTTTTTTGTGACTTTAGCCGCAGGTTACAAAAAAGGAGCGGTGACACCGCTGCCGAGGCATGGGAGAAGGCCTTGAAGGGCTGGAAAAAACATCTGCATATAACGATGGAGGATACTCAAATTCTCCTGACCTTTGGGAAGGTGCTGGGAGTAAGCGATAGGGAGAGCCAGCAGAGGTATTTTCAAATCATTCAGAGCCAACTGAGAAACCAGGAGCAGAAGGCCGAGGAGGCCTGCTTGAAATACCAGACCATGTACAGGAATTTAGGGGTGTTAGGCGGGTTGGCCCTAGCCATCATACTGCTGTAACGGGGGGTGTGCATCACGATGAGCGTCGATATAATCTTTAAAATAGCTGCCATAGGCATATTGATCTCGGTACTGAACCATGTGCTCAACAGGGCGGGACGGGAGGAGATATCCATGATGGTCACTTTAGCGGGTATAGTGGTGGTTCTGCTAATGGTGATAGACATGATCAGCAAGCTGTTCAACAATGTCAAGAGCATATTCCAGCTTTACTGAGGAGTGCAGACAATGGATGTAGAGGTTTTTCAGCTGGTGGGATTGGGGATAGTGGCAGCCATTCTGGCCCTGGTATTGAAGCAGCACAAGCCTGAACTTGGCTTATTTATAGCAATTGCTGCAGGGGCCATAATACTGCTCATGGTGACGGGAAGGCTTGTGGCCATAGTTACCGTGCTGGATGACATGGCCCGGCGGGCCAACCTGGACCAGGCGCACCTGTCTGTGGTGCTGAAGGCCATAGGCATTGCTTATATTACCGAATTTGGTGCCCAGGTATGCAAGGATGCGGGGGAAAACTCCATAGCTTCCAAGATAGAGCTGGGCGGTAAGATTATAATACTTAGTTTGACCCTTCCCATCCTTGTGGGATTGATTGAAGTGATATTGCAAGTTCTCACTTGAGGGGAATAAAGACATGAAAGCCTGCTGTATCTTTTTGCTGTTTTTGATGTGCCTGCCGGTGACGGCATTTGCGCAACCTGATACTTATGGCGGTCCGGAGGATATAAGAGAACAAATGCAGTTAGCCATAGACCGACAGCTGGAAGGGCTAAACGTTGAAAGATGGGATGAGTTCATAGAAGAGATTCAGCAGCAGGGCAACCCGGCCTTCCAGGAGGGCAATGCCCGTGACCTGATAAAAAAAATATTAACAGGCGAATTCAGCTTGAACCTCAGAGACTTCTGGATTCATATAACCCGCATCTTTTACAGAGAGGTTATGGCAAATTTAGGCTTGATGGCAAAGATAATCGCTCTGGCCGTGGTCTGCGGCGTACTTAAAAACATGCAGGATTCATTTCAGAGCGTTTCGGCGGCTGAAGTAGCTTATTTTGTATGCTACATGGTGGTGATGCTCATGGTCATACACAGCATCATGTCGGCGATGGAGATTGGGAGGAGAGCCGTCGACGCCATGGCTTCATTTACCCAGAGCTTTTTTCCTGTCCTGCTGGCACTGCTGGTCTCGGTAGGCGGAATTACCTCTTCTGCGCTTTTGAACCCCACCATCGGCTTATTGGTAGGTTTCATGGGCATGGTGCTCGAGCATGTCATGTTTCCTTTGATACTTGCTTCGGTAGTCATCATTATGATAAACCACATCAGCGACAAGGTTCAGCTCAATCGCTTGAGCTCGCTGCTAAAAAACGTTTGCGAATGGGCCCTGGGTCTCATATTTACCGTGTTTGTAGGTGCCCTGACCGTTCAAGGGGTGATGGCGGCGTCGATTGATGGGATATCCATCAGGACGGCCAAATTCGCGGTCGATACCTTTGTGCCCGTCGTAGGTAAAATGTTTGCACAGGCCGTCGACATGGTTGTGAATTGTTCGTTGCTGATAAAAAACGCGGTGGGCCTCATGGGTTTGCTGGTCATAGCGTCCATATGCCTGTATCCGGTGCTCAAGATACTGTGCGTCATGGCGATATACAAGCTTGCCAGCGCAGTCCTGGAGCCGGTGACCGACAAGCGCATTGCAGACTGCCTGAATGACATTGGCAACATGATGATAATAATCGCGATAACAGTAGCCGGGATGGCCATGGTATTTTTCTTGGCGATAACATTGGTCATAGGGGTTGGGAACGCTGCTACCATGATGAGATAGCTTTGTGGTGACGCCTTGGTACAACATGGCGACTGATGCTGATGGAAGTTTCTGTTATTGTGAGGAAAATAAAAGCTTGAATATGGTACATCTGCAAGGAGGTGGTAAAAGGTGTGAACCCTTCAATTGGCAGGTGGATTATCAATTTGGCCGTGATAAGCATGCTGGGCGTAGCGGTAGACCTGTTGCTTCCAAGCGGCAGCATGAAGAGGTATGTCAGGTTTTTGATAGGCATAACAATCTTGACTGCAATGTTAAAGCCAATCTTTCAAGCGTTTGACCAGTTGCCGAATTTAGAGAGATATACTGCTCAGGCTTTTGCAACCATGGATTTTGCCGATGTGAGCTACCAGGTAAAATGGCTGGAAGGCCAGCAACAGCGTGAAATAATGGATTATTTTGTAGAGAGTATGGAATCGCATATGGAACAGCAAATCAAACAGTTCAAAGGCTATGAGCACGTAAAGGTAAACGTACAAATGAATGAGAAGTTCCATCATGATAACCGATTGTCGGATATTCTGAAGGTGTATGTGGACATCGGCGTTTCTGCAGGCAGCCATATCGAACCGGTACGCATCAAGGTAGACACAAAGGATGTCGATATTCCGCATTCTGATAAGCCTATCAAAGAGTCAAAGGACGAGCAGGAGATAAAGGCGCTTCTATCCAGCATATACGGTGTTGATCAAAATAGGATAGAGGTGCGCTTTCAATCCACTGCACACAAGAGTCCAAGCGATAATAAACAAAGGGTTCAGGAGGGAGAATTGCCGTGAAGCAGGTTGGCTTTTTGAAGGCCATAACAGAAAAGCTTAAGAATTTAAAAAACGTGGAAATAGTAATAGCTGTATTGTTTGTGGCGGTGGTGCTCAGCGTATATGCATCGAGCTTTAACCGGGCGTCTCCTTCCGTACCCAACCCTGATGACGGAGCCAATAGAGGCGTACAATGGGTGGAGCAGGATACATATGAAGACCAGCAGGAGCTCAAGCTGCAAAAAAAGCTGTCGGCCATCAAAGGAGTGGGAAGGGTAGAGGTCATGATCACGTATAAGTCAAGCAAGGAAATCGTCCCCGCTATGAATACTACCCAATCGGAGACGGTGACCGAGGAACAGGATAGCAATGGGGGGACGCGAAGGGTATCCCAACGGGATGTAAACAGCCAGACCGTTACGATCGGTGAAACCGGTAACGCCAAACCGCTGGTGATCAAAGAGATGGAGCCCGAGATCAAGGGCGTAATAGTCATTGCCGAGGGCGCAAAGGACATACGCGTAAAGCTTGACCTTATAAGGGCGGTTCAAACAGCCCTGGGGGTCAGCCCCCAGCAGGTTGAAGTGTTTGAAATGGAAACAAATAAAATGAAGGAGTGATGGAGATGTTGGTGATAAAGAGAAAGAGCGTGGTTATGGGAATTCTTATCGTATTGCTGATCATCACGGGTTATCTAAACCTTGTTTACAATCAAAGCGTGCTGAATGGGCAGGATGCACAGGAAGCGGTGAGTCAACAGGGTAAAGAGGATGGGATAGCTGTCAAGGACAAAGAAGGTTCATCTGAAGAAGAGGACGATACGGCCGAAGTGGCAGCCGTCAGTTCAGCGAATTTCTTTGCAAGCTACAGGCAGGAGCGGGAGAATACTCGTAAGGAGGAGATTGAGTACATACGCGAAATCCTGGATAACCCGGCATCGGATCCCGAGATGAAGAAGGAAGCGCAGGCACAGCTGCTTGAAATAACCAAAAACATGGAGAAAGAGCTGGCCATAGAGGCTCTGATTAAAGCCAAAGGTTTTAAGGATGTGGTGGTGATTCTACACAAAGATTCGGTGAACGTCATTGTGGATAAACCAGAACTGAAGCAGGAGGAGGTTGCACAGATTTTGGATATAGTGCGGCGAGAATCCGGACATAAACCTGAAAATATAAAAATTATACCCAAAATATGAAGGAAGAAGTTTGTAAAACAGCGCCTATTCTGCTATAATAACATTGTGTAAAATGTGTAGGAGGTGAGCGACGTGTCAGAGGTTACGCAGAACAAAACTGAAGAATACGGGAAAGTGACGTTTGCGGATGAAGTGGTGGCTATCATCGCGGGGCTGGCTGCTACCGAGGTAAAAGGCGTTGCAGCCATGAGCGGTAGCGTGGCAGGAGGCATAGCCGAGAAGCTAGGGCGCAAGAATTTGACCAAAGGAGTAAAGGTGGAGGTAGGCGAGAAAGAGGCCGCTATTGACCTGTATATCATCGTCGATTACGGCGTTAGGATACCCGAGGTGGCCTGGAATATTCAAGAAAACGTGAAAAAAGCAGTGGAGACCATGACGGGATTGTCGGTAGTAGAGGTTAACGTTCACGTTCAGGGCGTCAATTTTGATAGGGAAGTCAAGGAAGAGGATGTGAGCAAGAAACAATAGAATACATAAATCCTGACCCTCTGATCCTGTCAGAGGGTTAATTTTAGCAAAACTTTGGTAAATAAAGTAAATAAAATAGAGCATTTGGTGGTTAAAGAGTTTTTACAAAGGAGTCTGAAAAACAGGCTTGTGAATGGGGAGGAAAACATATGAAGATAAGCTGGCTCGAGAGGGCCCTGTTGGTGGTGTATACCTTTGTCGTTGCGCTGGTTTCGCTGGTACTGATGGCCATAGCAGTGGGGGTTATACCGTTTGCTCGTGCAGTCGAATACATAAACAATATTCAATATGATTGGGATTTTAGACTTGCGCTCTTCATCGTCTCTTTTGTTTTTTTGTTGACAAGCTTGAAGCTCCTGTTTTTGAAGCGAAAGCGTACAACCTTTGCTGGTACACTCATTAAGAACACAGAACTGGGCATGATAAGAGTATCGATAAATACATTGGATACGCTGGTACAAAAAGCCGTAAGGGGATTTGGTGAGGTCAAAGACGTCAGAAGCTTGGTGGTTGCCGAACCTGACGGCGTAAGGGTGCGCCTTAACATGCAGCTTATGCCGGATGTCAATATACCCGAGATAAGCCAGGCCATACAGAAAAAGGTTAAGGAGTACGTCGAGTCTACCGCAGGCATTATAGTAAAAGAGGTATATGTTTATATAGATAACCTTGCTGCCCTTCAACGTTCGAGGGTAGAATAAGGAGGGAGCCCCCTGTGGAACGAGAGGACATGCATGCCTTTTTTAAATCTCACAAGGGAAAAATAGTAGGGGTGTTGGCCGGGCTGCTTTTCGGAATACTTGTACTGGCGGTAGGGTTCTGGCGGTCGGTCTTTTTGGCCATATGCGTAACTGTGGGGTATGTGATAGGAAGCGTGTACGACGGGGGCAGCAAGCTCCGCATGTTTTTAAGAAAGATGTTTTTCAACGATTTGACATAGAATCGTATTGCGCTTTAAATTATAGCGGCGTTTGGGAGGAAAAACATGGCTAGAAAAGACGCAAGGGAAGTGGCCATGAAGTTTTTATACCAGAAAGAGCTGGCGGGAGAAGCAGACCTTGATTCCTTGCTTAGGATGGAGCCACACTACTCTATACACGAAAAGGACAGAGAATATATATTAAATTTGGTAAATTTGTTTGAAAGGTATGCACAGGAAATCGACGGACATATAAAGTCTTTTTCTAAAGGATGGGAATTTAACAGGATTGCCAAGGTGGACCTGGCTATATTGCGGTTGGCGCTGTGTGAAATCTTATATCGCCCTGATATTCCTGTAAGCGTTTCCATAAACGAGGCTGTGGAACTGGCCAAAAAATTCAGCGGGGATAAATCCGGCAAGTTTGTCAATGGAGTGCTGGGCGGTTTCATTCGCTCTAATCAGATTGCAACAGATGAGCAAACTGCATCAGAAGAGAAGATTACAACAGAGGAGCAAATTGCATCAGAGGAAAAGGTTGAAGCGGAGGAGAAGCCACAGTGAAATACATCCTTGGCATGGATACCAGCTGCTATACCACGTCTGTGGCGCTGGTGGATTTGGATGGGAATGTCCTGTTAAACAGGCAGATCCCACTGGAGGTGGAGCTGGGACAGAGGGGCCTGCAGCAATCAAAGGCGTTGTTTCAGCACCTTCATCGTTTACCTGACATTGCTAGTGAGATTGTCAGGGTTATCGATCCTAAAAATGAACTGGCAGCCGTGTGTGCCACCTGCAGACCACGTCCGGTTGAAGGCTCCTACATGCCGGTGTTTATGGTATCCCACCTTACAGGACAGGCTTTTGCAAGCATGCTTGGCATTCCCTATTACTCTGTCAGCCACCAGGAAAGCCATATCCAGGCGGGAATCTTTTCGGCTGGAGGGCCATACAGCCAACGCTTTTTGGCCATACATCTGTCTGGCGGCACGTCAGAGCTGCTTAAGGTGACCGATAGAGGTACAGCTTTTGAAATTGAAATAATTGGTGCAACTCAGGACCTCCATGCCGGCCAGTTTGTCGACAGGGTGGGAGTGGCAATGGGGCTTCCGTTTCCGGCGGGAGCCTATCTGGAAGAGCTGGCACGAAAAGGAAAGGATGGATATGTCACCATCCCTTTTTCTGTTAAAGGGTTGACAATAAGCTTTTCGGGGCCGGAGGCGCATGCTCACAGGCTGCTTGCTCAGGGTATCGACAAGGAAGATGTGGCCATGGCGGTGTATAACTGCCTCGTGAATACCCTTGAGAGGTGGATTCTGAATGCAATGGATAACCTGGACATGGATACAAAAGATGTGCTTCTGGTTGGAGGCGTGGCATCAAGCGCCATACTTCGTCAAAAGCTAGTTGATAGGCTAAAAAAGCGGGATGAAGCCATACGCCTTTACTTCGCGGATCCATTGCTGTCAAGGGATAACGCGGTGGGCACCGCGCTTTTGGGATTGAAGCTTTACAAGGGCGTACCGCCGATGTTAAAGTAGGCCGGGTATGCAATTTAAACTCTGCTATTTGGCTTATAGATAGTAGGATCGATTACTTATCGAAACTTTTGAGAAGTCGTTCATTTAAATATATTCCAGGTGTCTTTTGAAATAAACATCAAATATAGAAAGGCATTAGTAAGGTATCGAATGATGGAATATCCAAGCAGACACAGAAGAGGTCGGTTTGCGGGAGGAGGATAATATTGGAAGCCAAGATAATTGATGGAAAAGATTTGTCAAATCGATTGAGAGAAGATATAAAGTCAAGAGTAGAGAAGTTAAAGCAAAATGGGATTATCCCGGGGTTGGCCGTTATTCTCGTGGGGAATGACCCTGCATCTGCTGTATATGTCCGTAACAAGGAAAGGGCCTGCAATGGGGTGGGAATATACTCGCGGGTGATCAAGCTGGATGAGAATACGTCCCAGGAGGCCTTGCTGGAATACATATACAGGCTAAACGTTGACGAAACGATACACGGCATACTTGTACAGCTGCCCTTGCCGCCACAGATAGATCCCAATGCAGTCATAAACGCCATTGATCCTGCCAAGGATGTTGATGGTTTTCACCCGGTCAACATGGGGCGGCTGGTGATAGGGGAAGAGTGTTTTGAACCCTGTACTCCAAAAGGCATCATTCGGCTTATACAGGAGACCGGGCAGCCCATAGCTGGCAAGCACGCCGTGGTAATAGGGAGGAGCAATATAGTCGGAAAGCCAGTGGCCTTGATGCTACTTCGACATAACGCCACCGTTACGCTTTGCCATTCAAAAACCGCCAATCTGAGGGAAATAGCCCGTCAAGCGGATATACTGGTGGTTGCGGTGGGAAGGCCCAACCTGGTGGACAGCAGCTTTATAAAACAAGGGGCTATAGTAATAGACGTGGGGATAAACAGGGTGGACGATAAGCTGGTGGGTGATGTCAATTTCCAGGATGCCTGCCATGTGGCGGGGTGGATCACGCCTGTACCGGGTGGAGTTGGGCCAATGACCATTACCATGCTTTTGGAAAACACGGTTTTGGCAGCGGAGAGAAAATGGGTAGGGTGATCTTTTCAGTCCATCAAATAAACGAATATGTACGCGGTTTGCTGGGGCGAGACCCCATACTGCAGGATGTGTGGGTGCGTGGGGAGATTTCCAATCTGAAGATTCACTCCTCAGGGCATATATATTTTACTCTGAAGGACGAACAGGACAGGATACGCTGCGTGCTGTTTAGGCAAAATCAAAGGGATATGGCCTTTATACCATCTGATGGCATGAGAGTGCTGGTAAGGGGCCAGGTATCGCTTTACTGCAAGGATGGACAGTACCAGATATACGTGATGGGCATCGAAAAGGACGGCATAGGTAAGCTGTATCTAGCTTTCGAAGCCCTAAAGCAGCGGTTGAAAGCTGAAGGGCTTTTTGATGCGCAACATAAAAAGCCCATTCCTCCTTTCCCCAGAAAAATAGCGGTTATCACCTCGCCTACGGGGGCGGCGGTTCGAGATATAATAAAGGTGGTGCGGCGCAGATGTCCATGTGTGGACATACTGGTGGTTCCCGTGCTGGTGCAGGGTTCTGCGGCTCCCGCCCAGATAGAGGCCGCCCTGGACTATGTCAATACGAGAGACGATATCGATACCATCATTTTGGGCAGAGGGGGAGGCTCGCTGGAGGAGCTGTGGGCTTTCAACGAAGAGGTTGTGGCCCGGGCAATCTGGCGCTCGAGGATTCCGGTGATATCGGCTGTGGGGCACGAGACCGACTTCACCATAGCCGATTTTGTGGCAGACCTGAGGGCACCCACCCCTTCGGCCGCTGCCGAGATGGCGGTACCGATGCTCCAGCATCTGCAGGAGATGCTGGCCGGGCTAAACGTTCGGCTGATGGAAGCCATGCGCAACATGCTGCTGCACAAGAGAAAAGGCCTGGAGCATCTCCAGTCGAGCTACGTGTTTCGATATCCCGACAGGATTATGCAGCAGCGCAAACAGCAGCTGGATCAGGCGTATACAAGGCTTTGTGCTGCCTTCAACGATATATTATCCAACAAAAGGGAGAGGCTTTCGCGGTTGGCGGCAGCGCTGGATGCGTTGAGCCCTCTGGCCGTTTTGGGACGTGGCTATGCCGTTGTAACTTTGAGGCCGTCTGAGAGGGTGGTGTATTCCGTAACGTCGCTGAAACAGGGCGATGGCATTACGGTACATTTTAAGGATGGGCGTGCCGATTGCAGAGTAGAGAAAATAGAGGGTGGGGTGTATGGGGTAAGATGAGTCGGGAACGTGATAGGGCTGTATCGGAGTTGACGTTTGAAGAAGCGCTGAGGGAGCTGGAAATCATAGTATCGCGCCTTGAATCAAGCGATTTATCGCTGGATGAGGCCATTGAGCTGTTTAAACGAGGGGTCAGCCTTTCTGCTCACTGCAACGCAAAGCTGGAGAGGGCTGAAGGGATGGTAAAACTGCTTATACAAAATCAGGGGAAAATCGAAGAGGTGCCTTTTATGCCTGTAGAGGGAGATGAGGTATGAATTTTGATGAGATATACAGCAGTAAACTGGCGCTGGTGGAAGATGCTTTAAAGAAATTGATGGAGCGGCACAAGGAGTGCCCGCCGACCTTGTTTAAGGCCATGAATTACAGCTTGTTTGCTGGTGGAAAACGTATAAGACCCGTGCTGCTGCTTTCGGCCCATGAATTGGTGGGAGGAAACGTCGAGGAATCCATGGCACTGGCCTGCGGCCTGGAGATGATTCACACTTATTCTCTGATACACGACGACCTGCCGGCCATGGACGACGATGACCTGCGCAGGGGTATGCCAACCAATCATAAGGTTTTCGGAGAGGGAATGGCCATACTGGCAGGCGATGCCCTGCTCAATCTGGCTTATGAGGTTTTCCTGGAAAACGCCATGAAATATCCCTACAAGCTGGAGCGGCATGTAAGGGCGGCTTTTGTGATAGCTAGGGCTGCCGGGCTTCACGGCATGATTGGGGGACAAGTAGCTGACCTTGAACAGGAGGGAAAAGATGTCCAGCCCGATATGCTTTACTATATCCACACCCACAAGACCGGGGCGCTGATTGAAGCCGCCGTCAGGGCGGGGGCGATACTTGAGCCCATCGAAGGGGATGTTGAGGATGCCGTTGCAAAGTACGGACAAAAGCTTGGGCTGGCATTTCAAATAGTAGATGATATCTTGGATGTTACAGGGGATGCAGCCAGTATGGGGAAAAATCCGAGCAGGGATGAGGCGCGCAAAAAGCCACTTTTCCAGCTCTGTATGGCCTGGGGGAATCGCGGCGTATGGCACGGGACTTGATTGAAGAAGCGGTAAGCCATCTGGAACGTTTTGGTAAAGATGCTTATTTTCTAAAAGAGATTGCCTATTATGTACTGAAACGCCAGAAATAGGAGGTACTGGATGGAACAGCTTAAGCAACTTGCCGCTAACTCCGTTTTATGGGTGAGCTTTCTGGCGTGGTTTATTGCCCAGGCGTCCAAGGTGGTTTTGACGGTATTGACCCATAAAAAATTGGACCTGCGCAGGTTTGTGGGTTCAGGCGGCATGCCCAGCTCTCATACGGCTCTTGTAGTTTCGCTGGCCACTGCACTTGGAGAAATAAACGGCTATGACTCCTATATATTTGCGTTATCCCTGGTATTCGCTTTCGTGGTCATGTACGATGCGGCGGGGGTAAGAAGGGCAGCCGGAAAGCAGGCTGCCGTGCTCAATGAAATAGTAGAAAGGTTACAGGAAGGTAAGGATGTTCCGCAGGAGAAGTTGAAGGAGTTCATCGGCCATACGCCCATAGAAGTCATTGTGGGCGCCGTTTTAGGCTTTGTGATAGCTAAACTGTTGGTCTAAAATTTGAATTTGTGAGGGTGTTATGATATAATACTATTCCAGAAAACAATCTCATGCGTGGTGGTGCAGTATTCTAGTCAGCCCGGCCAATTTTGAAGACGGGCCTAAAAATCCGTCAAGGGCACATCGATGAAGTTCCTGGTGCTGGCTCTCGACGCCCAGTCGGGGGTTGGTGCTGGGAGTTAAGGAAGGTGGGCGATCCGCAAAGGCATGCGGGCGTTGACCCACTTTCCGCGGAGACCCAAGCTGGTGGTAACCATCGGTTGCTACTACTTGGGCGTGAACCTGTATCGCGGCGAAAAGCTGTGTACAGTGTAGCCCGCCTTGAGTGGTATGGGTGGATTACAGGTCAGGTTCCTGCGCAATAGGGCCCATTGTGCGGGGACTATTGCTGTATGAAACCCATGCTGCAAAAGAGGCTAGAAATTGGCTGCGGCTGTCGGGGAAAGCCCCTAGACTGCTATACGGTGCGTTGGGGATTACAGTGTGGTCTAAGTGGTGATCCAGTTTTACCGTTGGCGACACGGTAAGGCGGGGTTTAAAGGGAAACCGCTTCTTCGGCGACGGGAAGTACCCTGCCGGGAAATCCTACTGGACCTTAAGCCGCAAAGTCTACCCAACGCATCACCACCACGATACATATTAAGATTTTAAGGTATAGGAGCGTGTATGGCGTTTGTCAAAGGATGATGGTGGCCCTTATAAGAGTAGTAACGGCAAAGGTAAAGCGAAAAAAGACAGCAAAATAAAAAATAAGGGCAAGAACAATAATGGTAAAAATGGCAAAAACGGTAAAAAGCGCAATAACGGATGGCCAGTTAAGGTTTTCATCTTGACCTTTGTTATTGCGTGTGCTTTCAGCTTTTTTTCTGAAGTTACAATTCGAAGGATAGACGATTTGATACTGGCCATACTCATATTGTTGTTCATTGTATCCATAGGCGTAGTTTTTGATATAATAGGCATTGCAGTGGCATCAGCATCTGAGGTACCGTTTGTATCAATGGCATCCAAAAAAGTGCGCGGTGCCAGAGAGGCTATACGCCTTATAAGGAATGCGGATCAGGTCAGCAGCTTTTGTAACGATGTGGTGGGCGATATATGCGGAATTATCAGCGGTGCCGCAGGAAGCGTTTTGATCATGAAAATCGCATGGACAAACTCGGTATCATTGGAAGAGAGCCTGTTGAGCATAATAATAAGTAGTTTGATTGCTGCTGTCACGGTGGCGGGCAAGGCGCTGGGCAAAAGCTTTGCCATCGCCAATTCCAACAAGGTGGTATACTATACGGCATACTTCTTGTCGTTATTCACCAGAGACGAAAGGCTGAGCGGCAAGAGAAGCTCTCAAAGCAATGCATTCATGAAAGCGAGAGAGAATTAGATGGATAGATACCCTCTGCTGAAGCGCATTGATTCACCGAAAGATTTAAAATGTTTAAATATAGATGAATTAAAGCAATTGGCGGAAGAGATAAGGCAATTCCTGCTGGAGAAGGTGTCCAGGACGGGGGGACACCTGGCTTCAAATCTCGGCGTGGTGGAGCTGACCATAGCGCTTCACTACGTGTTTAACAGCCCCTTTGACAAGATCATCTGGGATGTGGGACATCAGGCATATGTGCACAAGATACTGACGGGGAGAAGAGAGCAGTTCGATTCATTGCGCCAGTTTGGGGGCTTGAGCGGTTTTCCAAAGCGCAGCGAAAGCGTGCATGATGTGTTTGATACAGGGCACAGCAGCACCTCTATATCGGCTGCACTGGGCATGGCACGTGCCAGAGATTTAAAGAATGAAAAGTACAGCGTGGTAGCGGTAATCGGCGATGGTGCGCTGACGGGCGGCATGGCCTTTGAGGCCCTAAACGATGCCGGCCATTCCAAGACCAACCTTATGGTTGTGCTCAATGACAACGAGATGTCCATATCTGAAAATGTAGGCGCTTTGGCTGCTTATCTATCAAAGCTCAGGTCAAATCCCAGGTACACCAGGGTTAAAAAGGGGATAGATTCGCTGGTTCGCAAAATTCCATGGGTGGGGCAGTATTCTGCCAATTTGATTGAAAGATTTAAGAACAGCTTTAAGTATCTCGTGATCTCGGGGATGTTCTTCGAGCAGATGGGATTTACCTATATAGGCCCTATTGACGGTCACAACCTGGCAGCGCTAATTGATGTAATGAAGAGGGCTACCATGGTGGAGGGACCTGTATTCATCCATGTGGTCACCAAAAAGGGCAAGGGGTATGCTTTTGCTGAGAAAAAACCCGAGCTGTTTCATGGGGTTCCTCCTTTTGATGTGCAAAGCGGCGAAATAAGTGCAAAAGGTGAGGTTACCTTTTCTCAGGCTTTTGGCCAGCATTTAGTGGAGATGGCGCAGCGGGACCCAAGGATTGTGGCCATTACGGCGGCCATGCCGGAAGGTACGGGCCTGGTTGAGTTTAAGAAGCGATTTCCAAATCGCTTTTTTGATGTGGGCATCGCTGAGCAGCACGCCGTCACAATGGCTGCTGGGCTGGCGGCCAACGGCTTTAGGCCATATGTGGCCATCTACTCTACTTTTTTGCAGCGCGCATATGACCAGATACTACACGATGTATGCCTCCAGAATCTTCCGGTGGTGCTGGCGGTGGATAGAGCCGGCATAGTGGGGGAAGACGGGGAAACCCATCAAGGGGTGTTTGATATAAGCTACTTGCGGCATATACCCAACATCACTGTGATGGCTCCCAAGAATATAGATGAGCTTAAAGAGATGCTGGACTATTCCTTGACGATGGAAGGGCCTGTGGCCATTCGCTATCCCAAAGGGAATACAGGGATAGACAATATTTTTCCTGCAAAGCCGCTTGAGGGATTAAAATGGGAAACTATGGTAAACGGAAGCGATTGTTGCATATTTAGCTTTGGCAGGATGCTAAAGGTGGCTTTGGAAGTTGCCAGCATCCTCAGAAGGGACGGTATAAGCGCTCGCGTGATAAACGCCAGGATTATCAAGCCGCTGGATGAGCAGCTGCTTATGGATATCTCAAATCGCATAAACAAATGGATCACGCTGGAGGATACCGTCATTCAGGGAGGGTTTGGGAGCAGCATAAATGAGTTCGTTGCGGCCCATCAGCTCCCTGTATCTGTAATGAATCTGGGCGTAGGCGATCGATTTGTCCCACATGGTTCGGTGGAGCGTTTGCTCAGACAGCTGGGACTTGATTCCAACAGCGTGGCGTTTAAAGTGAAAAAATTCTTGAGCGGATATAGAAAGAGGGCGTATGTCAACTTCTAAAGAGCGATTGGATGTGCTGCTTGTCAGGAAAAATTTGATAGAAAGTCGAGAGAAAGCAAAGGCCGCTATAATGGCTGGGCTGGTGTATGTTGGGGGTAAAAAGGTAGACAAGCCTGGAACCCTGGTAAGGGTTGACGAAGAGGTCACCATCAAAGGAGACCCAATTCCATATGTAAGCCGCGGTGGCCTTAAGCTGGAAAGGGCGCTCAAAGTCTTTAATGTATCCGTTGAGGGAAGAGTGTTTATTGACGTTGGGGCCTCAACAGGAGGTTTTACGCATTGCCTCCTTCTAAACGGCGCTAAAAAGGTCTATGCAATAGATGTGGGGTATGGGCAGCTGGCTTGGCAATTGAGGCAAGACCAGCGCGTGGTGGTGATGGAGCGAACCAACATCCGGTATGTCACTCCTGACATGTTTGATGACCCAATACAGGGTGCCACAATAGATGTATCGTTTATATCTTTGAAGCTGGTGCTTCCCGTGGTTAAAGAATTAGTCTCCGAGGGCAGCGATATCATAGCTCTCATCAAGCCGCAGTTTGAAGCAGGAAGGGAAAAGGTGGGCAAAAAGGGGGTAGTGAAGGACCCACGCGTTCACGCTGAGGTCCTTTTGGGGTTTATAGAGATGTGCCGGCAGCTCGGGGTTACACTTTATGATATTACCTATTCCCCCATTACCGGGCCGGAAGGCAACATCGAGTTTCTGGCCCATGTATGCAAAGACGCTGCCTCCCCGGTCATATATGTGACTCCACAAAGAGCGGAGCAGGTGGTCGAAGAGGCTCACTGGGAACTCTTGCATGGTCAGTGAGGAGGTGCCGCGTGAAAAACATTGGTGTCATACCCAATTTTTCTAAAGACCCAGGAGGGGTTCAAACCAGTTCCATCGTATCAAAGATAGAGCAAAAGGGAATGCAACCCATCGTCCTGCCGGAAGTTTATCAGGTTATAAAGGCCGGGAAGGTTGTCGAAAAAGAAGATTTCTACAGCATGTCGGATTTTATATTTGTGTTGGGCGGGGACGGTACCCTGCTGAGAGCAGCCAGGCAGGCTTGCAAGTATGGCCTGCCTATTTTGGGTATAAATATGGGACGGCTGGGTTTTCTCACCGAGGTGGAGGTTTCGGATATAGACGGGGCGCTTGACTCTCTTCTGTCTGGCGACTATTATATTGAACGGCGTATGATGCTCAAGGCAAAGCTGGTGCGGCAGGGGATGGAGGCGTATGAGCTGGTAGCTTTAAATGATATAGCCATTGCTAAAGCCTCTTTTGCGCGGATCATACACCTTAAGGTCTTCATCAACGGCGAGTTTGTGGGGTATTATCCCGCAGATGGAATTCTGGTATCCAGCCCTACCGGCTCAACGGCTTATTCCTTGTCTGCCGGCGGCCCCATAATCAATCCAGGCATGGAGTGCCTCCTGCTCACGCCTATATGTCCCCATGCCTTGAGCGCCAGAGCCATCGTCACCGACAGCAAAGACGAGATCAATATAGTGGTGGCTGATAAAAGCCGCGATGTCTTGCTGACGGTTGATGGACAGGAAGGAGTGCCGGTATACAAGGGGGACAATATAGTCATAACTAAAGCCGAGGTGGAGACCAGGCTTGTACGTATACGGCGGCGTAGCTTTTTTAACCTGCTCAGGGACAAGATGGCAGAGAGGTTGTCCGATTTGCCAGAGGCAGGAGGAGGTGGGAGAGAGGAATGAAGCTGCAGCGCCATGCCAAGATATTGGAACTTATACAGCAAAAGGATATTGAGACACAGGAGGAACTGGCAGAAGAGCTTCGGAACCACGGGTTTGATGTCACTCAGGCTACCGTATCCCGGGATATCAAGGAATTGCGGCTCATTAAGGTTCTCACTCCTGCGGGGACTTACAAGTACGCCACCATGAGCAAAATAGATTCCCAAAACTGGGAAAAGTTGATACGCGTCTTTGCTGAGTCGGTTACCTCCATAGACTATGCCAATAATCTGATTGTGGTGAAGACGCTTTCGGGCAATGCACAAGCAGCAGCGGCGGCCATTGATGCACTTAACTGGCCAGAGATTTTGGGGTGTGTAGCCGGGGATGACACCATCCTTGTGGTGGTGAGAGATGCCGATAAGGCAAAGGATGTGATGGAGCGTTTCAAAAAGTTGAGCCGCTATACGAGTTGAGGGGATGGCTGCGTGTTGTTTCGATGACAGGTGTGGGGGTGCCTTCATGCTTAGCCACTTGTCCATACGAAACGTGGCTCTGATTGACAACCTTACAATTGAATTCTGTGATGGGTTCAACGTCCTCACCGGAGAGACCGGTACTGGGAAGTCCATCATCGTCGATGCCATAGGGTTGATACTGGGCGAGAGGGCTGACAGAGAGCTGATCCAGAGTGGAAAGGATTATGCCCAGGTAGAAGGCTTGTTTTATTTAAAACGCCCCGAAAAGGTAGCACCTATCCTTGAACAGTATGGTGTTCCAATTGAAGATGACGGCACTTTGCTGCTAATGCGCCAGCTTTCGCGCAGCGGTCGAAATATATGCCGCATAAACGGACAGATGGTGACCCTCTCCGTCTTAAAAGAGGTAGGACAACACCTGGTGGACATACATGGCCAGCATCAGCATCAATCGCTGCTTAATGTTGAATACCACATCGAGATTCTGGATCGCCTGGGCGGGGATGTCATAGCTCTGCTTAAGCAGCAGGTGGGGCAGCTGTATTCTCAATGGAAGGCTGTAAGGCGTGAGATGGAGGAACTGATAAACCTCGAAAGAGATGGGGAACGCATGAAGGACCTTTTAAGCTACCAGATAAACGAAATTGAAGCAGCCAATCTGAAAGTGGGTGAGGATGTCGAGCTCGTCAATGAACGCTCTTTGTTGCAGAATGCCGAAAAGATTATGAGTGTGGTTCAGGAGGCCTATGACGTGTTATATAGGGGCAGTACTACAGGGACGGCGGTGTTTGACCAGCTGGCCAGCGTGAGGGACCGGTTTGCTCAGATAGCCCAGTTCAACGAGGTCTTTGCGCGTATATCGCATGACATTGAAAACATATATTACCAGTTAGAGGACATCATAGACAGGATAAGGAATTACAGGGACAGCTTTGACTATGACCCTGACAGGCTCAATGAAATCGAGTCCCGCCTGTCCTTGATCCATTCTTTGAAGAGGAAATATGGCCCTACTATCGAAGAAATCCTGGCGCTTAAAGAGAAACTTCAGCAGCAGCTGCTTACCATTGAAAGTAGCCAGGAAAAGCTGGAGCAGCTGAGGCTGCAAGAACGCAAAATCTATGGTAAGCTGGTAGAGGCCTGCATTGAGCTTTCACGTAAGAGAAGGGAACTGGCTGAGGTGTTCGAGCAGCAGCTGGTGTGTCAACTGAAAGAATTGGGGATGGAGAAGACCAGGTTCAAAGTGGAGATATCGAGTCCCGACTTGGGCAGCTTTGCTGAAGGCCGGCTTGAAGCATCGGCTTCAAACTACATTACCTCCCAGGGATTTGACAGGGTCGAATTTTTGATATCGCCCAACCCTGGAGAGCCGCTTAAGCCGCTGGCAAAAATCATATCAGGCGGTGAGATGTCCAGGGTGATGCTGGCTTTCAAGACGGTACTGGCTGAAAAGGACGACATACCGACCCTGATCTTTGATGAGATAGATACAGGGATAAGCGGGCGGATAGCCAGCGTGGTGGCCGAAAAGATAAATGAGCTGTCGCGTTCTCATCAGGTGATATGCATAACACACCTGCCTCAGATTGCCGTCATGGCAGATAAGCACTACAGGATTGAGAAAAAGGTTTGTGATGGGCGCACTGTAACGCATGTGCACCTATTGGACGATCAGGAACGCCAGATAGAGATAGCCAAATTGATAGGGGGAACGGAGGTCAGCCAGATAGGGCTGGAACACGCACAGGAACTAATTGATACAGCTCGCAAGATCAAACAAGCGGTAAATTGACATAAAAGGGCTAAATGCCCTTTTATTTTTTTGCCTTTTTTTGCACTGCAACGCTCTGAATAATTCGTTTTTTTTGAGGTTAACTTAAGTTTATGAATCTCAATTCAACAAATAGGACAGGAGAATGTGGCAGCTATGGAGAGATGTAGAACTAAGAAACTGGTAGGAATATTTCTGGCATTGATATTTTTATTTATAAACTATTCTCCCTGGATTCAGAACTTGAGGAATATACCTTCAGAACTTCAAATTTTTGAGGGCGATGCCCACATCCTCAACATCGGGTTGCCGCTTATCGTAAAGATTGAGACCGACAACGTCAATGTTCTAAAATTCAACGGCAATTCCCTGAAGGACCAGCCAAATTATAACATGGCGCGGCCTTTAGCTATACAAACGGTAAACGAAGGCAGCGCTGAACTCATATTTAAACTCTTTGGCGTTATCCCCATCAAGCAGATGAAGGTGAAAGTAGAGCCGGTCAAAAGGGTATTTCCTGGTGGTAACTCTATAGGCGTCTCCATGTATACCCAGGGAGCGCTGGTGGTTGGCATATCCGAGGTCATGGACCCTGAGGGGTTCACCCATTATCCGGCCAGTGAAGCCGGTTTGAGGCCGGGAGATGTAATTGAAAAGGTCAACGGCATCACGGTAGAAAATGCAGATCACCTTTCAAGGCTGGTAAATCAGGTGAAGGAAAAGGGACTTGAGCTGGAAGTGAGAAGGGGTAACACCATATTCAAAACCCATATAGTGCCTGTTAGGGATATGCACGACTCAAAGTACAGGCTGGGTATCTGGGTGCGCGACAGCACTGCCGGGGTTGGTACACTTACATTTTACGACCCTGATACCGGATGCTTTGGCGCTCTGGGCCATGCTATTACAGATATCGACACCGGCGTTTTGCTGTCGGTAAAAAATGGCGAAATAGTGCAGTCCACCATAATAGATGTCAAACAGGGCAGGCGCGGTGAACCGGGGGAGCTCAAAGGCGTCTTTTCAAGTAAGCAAAGAGCTATGGGCAATATCCTACGTAATACCCAGTACGGGATATACGGAAAGATGTACCGTCCTTTGCCAGAGTTTTACTATGACAGGCCGCTGCCGGTATGTTCCCAGTACGATGTAAAGGTAGGTAAGGCAAGCATACTGACCACGGTGGACGAAGAGGGTGTAAAAGAGTTTGAAATTCGAATAGTCAAGGTAAACGTTCAACAGCATCCCAGCTCCAAGGGGATGGTCATAGAGATTACAGACCCCGAACTGCTTGCGCGAACCGGGGGGATTGTGCAGGGGATGAGCGGCAGTCCAATTATTCAGGATGGAAAGATTGTAGGTGCCATTACGCACGTATTTGTAAATAACCCTAAAAGGGGATACGGGATATTCATAGAGTGGATGCTGAAGGAATGCCAGAAAATCCTCGATTAATGCGGAAGTTTGGTGTTTCTCCACGGCGGCAGATCTGGCAAAAAAAGTGGTAAACCGACAATTGTTTTTTTAAGGCACAGGCAGGAAATTTTATGCATCTGTCGAATAAAGATTAGATAAAAGATGGTCGGAGTTTGTATGTTTTGATTGATGGGGGGTATATTTACAATGAAAAATAATATAAAAGTGTTGTTAGCGGATGATAACAGGGAATTCTGTGATATTATCAGTGAGTATTTGGAGAAACAGGATGATATGGAAGTTGTGGGAATAGCAAACGATGGAATAGAGGTTCTTGAGATGGTTCCCAAAATAAAGCCGGATGTAATCGTTCTGGATATCATAATGCCCCATCTCGATGGGTTGGGTGTCTTGGAACGGTTGAATAGCCACGATTTAGAGCAACCACCAAAAATTATAGTATTATCGGCGGTTGGGCAAGACAAGATTACCCAGCGCGCCATCGCACTGGGGGCAGACTATTATATGGTTAAGCCCTTTGATATGGAAGTGTTTGTGAGAAGGATCCGCGAGGTGGTACTGGGGCTCTCACCCGATGTGGGAACACATGTATTTTCTGTCAGCCAGTCGGCCCAGAGCTACCAGGCTTCAATTCCTACATTGAACAGGCGTGTCTATGAGAGGCAGTCTTCAATTGAGGCCGATGTCACCAACATCATCCATGAGATAGGGGTACCTGCTCACATTAAAGGGTATCATTACTTGAGAGAGGCTATACTGCTGGTGATAAACAACATGGACCTTCTAGGAGGAATTACCAAGGAGCTTTATCCCATGATTGCCGAGAAATTCAATACCACCCCCAGCAGAGTGGAAAGGGCTATACGCCATGCTATCGAGGTGGCATGGAACAGGGGCCGCATAGAGACCATAAACAAGATATTTGGATATACCGTCCATGATGAAAAGGGCAAGCCCACCAATGGTGAGTTCATCGCCATGATAGCTGACAGGCTGAGGCTGCAGATGAAATTTTCGGCTCACTAGTATTGGTTCACTAGAGTAGTGTTAAAAGAGATCTGATGGGTGCCGTGGATGAATTGTGAGTTTAATCACCGAACTTTTTATAATGCCACCGCTATAAATGGTGATTAGTTCAATGTAAATGGCGTAAACTCTAGCGCCTCATACTGGGATATGTCAAGGGCAGCGAAAAATTCGCTGCCTTATTTTTTATGCATATTTAATGTGGTAATGCAAACCATATATGTATGGATATTGATTTACAACCAATGGAAGCCGAGGGTGTTGGATTTTATGATTAAAGGTCGAGCAAAGAAGGACAGGCGCACCAAAAACCTCATTGGACGGCTTATGCCGGGCGATATAGCGGTGATATACCATCAAGACCTGGATGAGGTTGCGGCCTTACATCTGGTGGAAAAAAGGGTAAAGGCCGTCATAAATGGAGCTTTGTCCATAAGTGGACGATATCCCAACCAGGGGCCAAAAATCCTTTCAGAGGCAGGTATACCCATTATCGACAATATTGGCCAGGAAGCCTTTGATCATATACAGGACGAGGATTATCTAGAGATAGATGAGAAAGGCCTGTGGGTAAACCACAGGTATTTGTGCGATGTCAAGTTCCTGGATAAGGATGAAGTGGAGAAGAAGATGAAGGAGGCCAGCGAAAACATATGGAGAGTACTCCGCGAGTTCATAGATAACACTTTGGACTATGCTGAAAAGGAAAAGGAGATGGTGATTGGCCCTGTAAAGGTGCCACCCATCAAGACCAGGATGGAAAAGCGCCATGTGCTCATAGTGGCAAGGGGTAGAAACTATATTGAGGATTTAAAGGCCATACGCTCATATATCGATGAGGTACGCCCCGTGATGATTGGCGTGGATGGCGGAGGAGATGCATTGTTGGAGTTTGGCTACAAGCCCGACATAATAATAGGCGATATGGACAGCGTCAGCGATCGCTGTTTAAAAAGCTGTGGCGAAATCGTTGTGCATGCCTATCCCGATGGGCGTTGCCCTGGCATGGAACGAATCCGGGCCCTGGGGCTGGAAGCAGTCGCATTTCCATTTCCGGGTACAAGCGAGGACGTAGCCATGATACTGGCTTATGAGAATAAAGCCGAGTTGATAGTCATGGTGGGCAGCCATAATAGCATGATTGACTTTCTGGAAAAGGGGAGAAAGGGAATGGCCAGCACTCTGCTGGTGAGGATGAAGGTGGGATACAAGGTGGTTGATGCCAAAGGCGTGAGCGAGCTCTATAAAAATCGCATTCAGCCCGGATATATAGCTGCTATATTTGCCGCAGCCATGTTTCCCATTCTGCTCATAGCGCGCATGTCACCGCAGATTCAGGACTTATATCAGCTGATAGCGCTTCGTATAAAGCTATTACTCGGTCTGTAGGTGGAGGAACCATGTTGCATCTTAAATACTACATCATCCTGCTAATCGGAATATTTCTTGCGCTGGGACTTGGAATTTTGATTGGCGTAACGCTTGAGAACAACAACGTGCTGGAAAATCAACAGGAACTCATCATTCGTCAAATAGAAAGGGAATTTGAGGCTTTAAGAAACGAGGCCGACATGCTTAAAAAAACCCTGGCGGAGGTAGAAGAACAGAAAGCCCAGGCAGACTCTACCTGTGAATATTTATTCTCTCGGCTTATAGAGGACAGGTTGCACGGCCTTAAGGTTTCAATTATAAGCCTGGGTCAGGGCGATATTGCTCCTGACTTGATACAGCTCTTGAAGCTGGCCGGAGCGTCGGTTGAGTCCAGCATAACCGTTCAGACCGATTTATATGCAAGGCAGGATTTGAGCGCAGCGTTGGAAGCTTTTTTGCCGAATGGCCAGGACGGTATGGAGAGAAACGGCTTTCACCGTATAGTTGCCGGCGAGTTGGTCTCAAGCCTTATTGAGGGGGCATTTACGCCGCTATCCGTTCGATTAAAGGAGATGAATCTAATTCAAGCTTCCAGCAACCTCAAGCAAAGCAGCGATGTGGTCATATTGAGCGGCAATGGAAAGAATAAAGAGGCACAATCTTTGGAAGAAGGCAGTTTTGATATTGTGCTCATTCAAACTGCGCTCAATATGGGACTGCCCGTTGTGGCGGTAGAGCCATCCTCGGTGGAGGAGAGCGCTATTTCAGAATACGAGGAGTTGGGGGGTTCAACCGTGAGAGATATCGACACGATTTACGGCAAGCTGGCGTTGATATCGATACTGGAAGCCAATAAGCCCGAGTAAGATAGCAGAGCCTGTCTTGTCATCTGAAGGAGGGCATATCAAATGGATAATCGGGATGTGGGGATCGTCATTCCGGCGTATAACGAGGAACAGCGCATTGGCACCACTTTAAGGGCGCTGAAGAGCCTCCCATGGGTTCGCGAGGTTGTGGTGGTGGATGACGGATCAACCGATAATACAGCCCAGGTGGCGCTGAGGGAAGGTGCAAGCCTCATAAAGCTGGCGCGAAACCATGGCAAGGGATATGCTTTACGTCAGGGATTAAAAGCTGTATCCAGCCCCATTGTGCTGGTTTTGGATGCCGACCTGGGGCAGAGCGCCATTGAGGCGGCAAAGCTGATACAGCCCATCAGGGAAGGCATGGCTGATGTGGCAATTGCGCGATTTGCGGCTCTACCCGACAGACACGGCTTTGGCCTGGTAAAGGGGCTGTCCAGAATAGGGGTACGGCTTTTGACGGGAAAGGATTTGAATGCCGTGCTTTCGGGCCAGCGCGCTTTCAGAAGAGAGGCCATAAACCCGGAGTTTTTTAAATATAAGAGGTTTGGCATAGAATTTGGGATGACGGTGGATTTGCTCAACCATGGTCTCAGGATATGCGAGGTGGACGTTGAGATGTCCCATCGCGTCACAGGGTTGGACCTTGCAGGGATACTGCACAGGGCAAAGCAGTTTAAGGACATATTTGCCGTTCTGATGGTCAAGCTGTGGGAAAAGGCGGGGACGAAAAAGGTATATGAGGTTGATTGATCAAATCGCGTCGCTGGTGCTGTCCTGCTTTGCTGTACGGTTTTTTATGCCTCGCATCTTTAAAATGCTGAAAACCAGGGGAATGATTGTAAAAAATTATAGGGGGCAGCCTGTTGTCACATCCATGGGCTTGACCTTCATCTTTCCATGCGCCTTGAGCATCATCCCCTTTATGGTTGCAGGAATTGAGCCGGAGCATATGGCATTTTTAACAGTTGTGACCTCGCTGACGCTGACCGGTTTCATAGACGATGTGCTGGGGGAGGCGACCATAAAGGGCATAAAGGGTCATGTGGCTGAACTCATTAAGGGCAGGATATCTACAGGGGGAGTCAAGCTCATAATAACGGTATTGGTGGGGATGTTTGTATCCTGCTGTTATCACAAAAGCCTGATAGCCTGGGGAGTTTATGCGCTGTTATTTTCGCTGCTTGTCAATTTCATAAATCTTATGGATTTAAGGCCGGGGCGCGCCATTAAAGCATTTCTGCTGGCCGTTATTTTCTTCATGATGTTAGGGGGATTTTCAAATGTTTGGATAGTAATGCCGGTTTTGGCTGCTCTACCCTTTTATATGAAAGGTGAGATGGAGGAGAAGTACATGCTGGGAGATACAGGGGCCAATCTTTTAGGGGGAATAGCCGGTTTTTACGCCGTCAAAGCTGTACCATTGGCGCCGGCAGCTGTGATGGCGGCGGTGCTGCTGTCAATTCATGTGATAGCCGAGTACTACTCTCTATCCAGATTTATAGAGTCGATTCCCGTGCTGCGGTTTATCGATCAATTGTGGAGGTTGAAAACAGATGGGGATACAGGCATGGATAGAGCTTAAAAGAGGAGTGGTAAAGGAAATAGTGGAGCGAAATGAAAACGGTACAACCGTTGTCAAGCTTGAGGTTGATCATCCATCCAAGCTAGCAATAGTATACGTGCCATTAACTGGAGCGGTTGACATAGGAGATGAGGTACTGGTCAACACCACCGCATGCAGCCTGGGCCTGGGCACAGGGGGTTATCACTTTGTGGTGTGCAACCTCAATGTGAAGGATAACGCTTTTGTCAGTAGAGGTCACGGCATGAAGCTGAAATATACTCCTCTTCAGATGCAGCTTCTGTTGTCCGAGGAGGAAAAAAGCCCACATCATGCCTATTACAACCAGCCGATTGATTTTCGTGGCAAGCTGGTGTATGTCGGAGAGCTGCACAGCATGCTGCCTCCGCTATGCGCCTACCTGAAGTACTTTTCCGGTGGTAGCATATCTATTGCGTATGTAATGACAGATCACGGGGCACTGCCCATAAACTTCAGCCGAAACGTCGGCCTGCTCAAAAAGAAAGGGTTACTGGATGTTACCGTCACCTCAGGCAATGCCTTTGGTGGGGACTATGAGTGTGTAAACATATACACTGCCCTGAAGGCTGCCCTCAATGTGGCCAACTGCGACGTGGCTGTTGTGGCCATGGGGCCTGGCATACTGGGGACCGGCACCACATTTGGGTTCAGCGGTCTGGAGCTGGGGCTATATGTCAACCTGGTGGCGGCCTTGGGAGGGCATGTGGTGTACATACCGCGGGTGGGGTTTGGCGATGCTAGAGAAAGGCATGTTGGAATAAGCCACCATTCTCTGACGGTGCTCAGGGACATTATCCAATACCCTCTTCCCCTTGTGTTGCCTTTGATGGATAAATCAAGGCAAAGAAGAGTTGTAAAGCAGCTTAAAAGCAACGGGCTGCTCGCCAAGTACAGAACGATTTTTCTAAGCGGCAGGGATATAAGAAGAGCTTTGGAGCATTATGGCCTTGTTCCCACCACTATGGGTAGGGGCATCGATGAGGAGCCCTATTTTTTTTATACCCTGGGAGCAGCGGCGCGCTATGGTTTGGTGGAGGTTCTAAAAAGATGACAATCATAGTAAGTAAAGGACAGGTTATAAATTCCCCTTGAGGTTCATAGTTATCAAGTAGGACAAATATTATAAAAAGCCTTGGGGGGATACCTCCATTGAACGCTTTGAAGATAAAAACAAATGTAATGCTTCATATAAGGGAAAACATAGCCCTTTACCTGCTTGTGGTGTTTGTCTTTATCACTGGAGTGGCTGCCGGAGGATTTACGGTCAGTTCCATCAGCGCTGAGCAGCGGCTGTACCTGGCCGATTACCTGCAGGGGTATTCGTACATTCTTGGCAATCAGCCTCATGTGGATAGGTCGACGATATTCATAAAGGCTGTATTGCACAACCTCCAGACTGCTTTTTTCATTTGGTTGTTTGGGCTGACTTATTTAAGCGCCCCTTTAGTGCTGATAACGGTGGGGGCCAGAGGGTTTTTTCTGGGCTTTACTGTGGCTTTTTTGATTGACTATTATGCCCTAAACGGATTGTTCATGGTGCTGACGTGCATTTTGCCACAGTCGTTTATCCATATACCTTGCCTTATGGTTATGGGCGTATTGGCACTGCAATTTGGAATAGAGAGGTTCAGAATAAGGAAGTTGCCCCACTTAAAGCACATGAGGTTGCGGAGAATAGCGCCTTACACCTTCAAGTTTGTGCTTATCATCATTGCTTTTTTTGTGAGCAGCATGTTTGAGGCTTTTGTGGTGCCCCTGGTCTTCAAATTTTTGTTTGCCAATATGTTGAAAGTGAAGGATTTTATAACCTTTTTACCGAAATAGATAAAATAGTACTCAACCAGCCGACATAAGAAGCATTGATGGGTATCATAATATTCGACATGGCAGCATTGGAACCAAATAGATGATATTGAGAGGTGAGATGTGTGTACAAAAACGCCGCCGAGTTCATTCAAAAGAGGATTGGTGTACGGCCTACGGTGGGGTTGATACTGGGGTCGGGTCTGGGAGATGTGGTCGATACCATAGAGGATCCTATCTTTATCGATTATAAGGACATACCCGGCTTTCCAAAGACGACTGTGCCGGGTCACAAAGGCCGATTTGCGGTTGGACGATGTCAGGGAAAAGAGATAATAGCGGCCCAAGGGCGGTTTCATTATTACGAGGGCTATGATATGGAACAGGTGGTTTTGCCGGTCCGCACCATGAAGATTCTGGGGGTACAGACGCTTATTATTACCAATTCCGCAGGAGGAATAAACCCCGATTTTTCGCCCGGCGATCTGATGGTCATAAGGGACCACATAAACATGTCGGGCGTCAATCCATTGAGGGGGAGAAATATGGATGACCTTGGCCCGCGATTTCCGGATATGACCTATGCTTATGACCCGGACTTGAGGCGCCTTGTTATGGATACTGCAAAGGAGATGGGGCTGAAAGTCAGGGAAGGGGTTTATGCCATGATGCCAGGCCCTAGCTATGAGACCCCGGCTGAGATACGCATGCTGCAGAGGCTGGGCGCCGATGCGGTTGGTATGTCCACTGTACCCGAGGTCATAGCCGCTGTCCATGCCGGCGTAAAGGTGGTGGGCATCTCATGCATCACCAACATGGCTGCAGGGCTATTGGACAAGCCTTTAACCCATGAAGAGGTCATTGAGACGGCCGGGCAGGCGGCCAGGGATTTTGCCAGGCTCTTGCTGGGTTTTATTGCGAAAATGTGACTGCTGTAATCTATTAATGCATGTTAATGCAACAGTTTCGCTGAAACAGATATAAGCCGATTTGACGGGCGCTTTTTGATGTGCATAACCCTTCTATTCGATGGAAAACCTAATCCTAGATGATGATTATAGGAGGGATCACATTGAGCACATTAAAAAGCGCTATTCTTTGCTGGTTGTTAACAATACTTTTTGTTATAATGCCATTCGGGGTGGCTGCAGCTGCACAACCGGTGACTGAGCTCCCCTTTGCTATACAGTCCAAAGCGGCACTACTTATGGATTATGAGACGGGTACCGTGCTGTATGAAAAAAACGCCCACGAGAAGCGTCCCATGGCCAGCATAACCAAAATTATGACCCTTCTGTTGGCCATGGAAGCCATTGAGGACGGCAGGCTAAAGCTGGATGATCCCGTACATGTCAGCGAATATGCAGCCAGCATGGGCGGATCTACCGTATTTTTGGCTCCGGGCGAGACATTTCCGGTATCCACCATCCTGGAAAGCATAATAGTAGCATCGGCCAACGATGGTAGCGTTGCTCTGGCTGAAAAGATATATGGCAGCCACGAGCTGTTCGTACAGAAGATGAACGAACGGGCCCAGCAATTGGGAATGAAAAACACCCATTTTGTCAACTGTACCGGCCTGCCTGCAGAAAACCATTATACCACCGCATATGACGTTGCTCTGATGAGCAGGGAACTGTTGAAGCACCCCCTGTTTTTCAAGTGGAGTACAATCTGGCTGGATTACATGAGGGACGGCCAGACCATGCTGGTCAACACCAACAAGCTGATCAGGTTTTATGAAGGCTGTGACGGCGTGAAGACGGGCTATACTGAAGAGGCCGGGCACTGCATTTCGGCCACTGCAAAGCGTGGGAACTTGAGGCTTATAGCTGTTATACTGGGGGCACCCACATCTCAGGTCAGGTTCAGTGAAGCCAGCAAGCTTTTAGATTACGGCTTTGCGAATTACGAGTCGGTCCGAGTCGTAAAGAAAGGCCAGATAGTTCAAAATGAGGTGCCTGTAACAGGAGGGAAAACCAGCAAGATAATGGGGCTGGCAGCCGATAACCTGTCGCTGTTGCTCAGCAAGGGCGATTCAAAGGAGTTTACGAAGGACGTACAGATTTCGGCTCCCTTAAGGGCTCCCATCAATCAGGGACAAAAGATAGGGGTACTGACGGTGAAGAGGGACGGCAAAGAGGTTGGAAAAGTGGACATCGTGGCAGGAGAATCGGTGGAGGTTGCCGGCGTGTTTGATTATTTCAGCAGGATATTTAACAACTGGCTTAAGAGATCGACAAACGGAAAAAACAGGTGATGCCCCAGCTGGCCTATTGACAGTTAGATTTTACTTGAAAATTGCTGGCATAATGCCGCTGGTAGATTGAAATGGATCGGCAAAGATATATAAACGCCGGTCCATTTTTTATTTGATTTAAAAAGAAAAAATCCAGCTGAAAGGGTTTCATAATGGCGCCTAATAATGTACAATAAAGTCATGAAATATTTGTCCATATGCTTTTTTGACTGCAGGACAACCATTATGTGAGGGAACGGAGGGTTGTCTGAATTGTACATGAACTGGATTGACGTACTTTTAAGCCTGCCGGCTGTGTTTTTGGCCATATCCTTCCATGAGTTTGCCCATGCCCTTACAGCCTATTGGCTGGGGGACCCCACTCCTAAAAATCAGGGGAGGCTTACCCTCTATCCTCTAGCCCATGTGGATTGGCTGGGTCTAATATTATTTGCTCTATTCAGGTTTGGCTGGGCCAAGCCGGTACAGGTCAATCCTGCAAACTTCAAAGACCGAAAGTGGGGCAGCATCATCGTGTCTTTTTCGGGGCCGCTGGCCAATATGCTGCTGTCTCTTGTCGCCCTGGTAATTTTGGTGGCAGCAAAGCTGTCTATTTCCTCCTACAGAGGCATTCTGTTGGGAATTATTGACCGTGTAGTGCAGCTGAATATAATATTTGCCATTTTGAATTTAATACCCATACCCCCTTTTGACGGGTATCACATTATAAAAGGGCTATTTTATCGCAGGAATGTCAGGTTTTTCTGGAATTATGAGTACTACGGCAAGTTCATACTGTTTGCTTTTGTATTGCTGGGGGGGGTTTAATCTAATTGTGCGCATTCCTGCCCAATACATTTACCAGCAATTGATGTATCTGCAAAGCTTTTTGCTTTCTTTATTGCAATAAACGGTAAGGAAAGGGGTAATAAGGGTTTGGGTTATCAGGTAAAGCTTGAGGTTTTTGAAGGGCCGCTAGATCTTTTGCTGCACCTTATCTCCAAGGCCAAAATCAACATAGAGGACATATCGATATCCGAGATAACCGCACAGTACATGGATTACCTCAACCAGATGCAGGCACTGGATATCGACATTGCAAGCGAATTCATGGTTATGGCTGCTACTTTGCTTCATATTAAGTCCTGCAAGCTGCTTCCCAAGCCTGCGCAGCAGTCAGAGGAGCAGGAGCCTGACCCACAGCAACAGTTGATTCAAAGGCTTAAGGAATACAAGAAGTACAAAGACGCCGGTGAATGGCTGCGTGAAAGGTATATGGTGTATTCCAACATGTACAGCAAGCTGCCAGAAGAGGTGGTAGATACAGGCGAGGATATAAAGTTCTCAAATGTGACCAAGCAGGACATTGCGCAGGCCATGATGGACCTGCTGAAGAGGAAGAACGCCTCTCAGCAGGCCCAACCTGTTGTCCGTAACATTAAGCCTGAGACCATATCGCTTCAGGACAGAATAAGGCAGCTGACGGCCGTACTGGTAAGGCGTGGAAAGGTGCTGTTTTCCCAGCTGGTCAGCAAGAAGTTTTCCAGGCTGTATATTATCGTGACCTTTTTGGCGCTGCTGGAGATGATAAACAGGGGATGGATCAAGGTACAACAATCCAGGCCATTTTCTGATATACTCATTCAAAGGAAGGGATTGGGATGGAAGAACAACAGATGATGGCTGTGGCAGAAGCAATTCTGTTCATTGCAGGGGATCCCGTACCTGTAAGGAGCATTGCCGAGGTACTGGACATAGACGTCGATACCGCCGAGCGGCTGATGGAGAAGATGGCGGAAGCCTACGCTTCGCAGCATCGGGGATTGCAGCTCATAAGGATCAACGATGCATATCAACTGGTTACCCGACCTGAGTACGGTGAGTATATTCGCAGGTTTACCGGTGCGACCAAGGAGCAGTCGCTTTCCAGGGCATGCCTTGAAACGCTGGCCATCATCGCCTACAACCAGCCTGTGACAAAAGCGGATATCGAACAGTTGAGGGGGGTAAAGTGCGACCATGCCATTGCGGTGCTGCTGGAGAAAAATCTGATCCGCGAGGTGGGGAGGCTTGACGCACCGGGGAAACCCAAGCTGTACGGGACCACAGAGCTGTTTTTGAAAAGCTTTGGGCTGTCGAGCATCGATGACTTACCGCCTCTCAAGCCGCAGCAGGCCACATGACCTTATTCCTTGCCCCGTGTATTTTTTTTATGAAGCGTGAAAAACTAGAAAAAAGTGCATGGGGTGCAGGTGGCTGTGGCTTTATACGTTTGGATAATTTTGGCTGTATTGGCTCTGTTTATTTTGGTCAGCATGGTCACGGTACATATAGAGATAAGTGTAAGGGTAAAAAACGGGCGGAGCAGATCGTTTATAGTTGTACGAGCTTTAGGTGGTCTTGTACGCAGGAAGCTGGCCTTTGCGATGAAAGCCGATGCTGAGCATCCGCTTTTTTTGGATATACGGAAACTATCTACTCATGATGAAACAGACATATCTCCCCAGGAAATCATAGACCTCATAAAAAAAGGCTTGAGGGCTGTACAGCAAAACGCCAAGTACCTTAAACATATTAAGGATAAGGTGCGGGTGGAGGATTTTGGGGTGACGGCCAGGCTGGGTACCGGCGATGCCGCCCATACGGCGCTGCTGTGCGGCAGCCTTCTCTCGCTCCTGCACATAGCGCTTTTTCATCTGCAAAACAAATATTATCTCGAAAAAAAGAGAGTCAATGTCACACCGGTGTTTGACAGGGAGGATTTTGAGCTGCACTTCGATTGCATAATAGCCCTTAAATTGAGATATATTATAATTGCTGGAATGCAAAAAACAGCTGAAAAAATAAAGGGCGGTGAAAAAATTGTCAGGGCATCCAATTGAAAACATCATGAAGACCACCATGGAAAACATCAAGGAGATGATAGATGTAAATACCATTGTGGGTGATGCTGTAGAGACGGCAGATGGCAATGTCATCATACCGATATCCAAGGTTTCCTTCGGCTTTGTGGCAGGCGGTGGAGAATACAAGGATGGAGGCAAAGAACAAAAGCAGGGCAGGGGTGGTGGAGAGGGCGAGCCTTCGGCATCCATTCCTTTTGCAGGTGGTACTGGAGCGGGCGTGTCGGTCAACCCGGTGGCGTTTTTGGTGGTGGGAGGCGGTAAAGTCAAACTGTTACCAGTCTGTTTCCGTACTTCCGCTGACCGCATTATTGAGATGATCCCCCAGCTGCTGGAAGACATACAAAACCTGGTTGGTCCAAAAAAAGAAAACGCGCAGAATACCCCTACACAGCAAAATGTGCAATAGGCGGCCAAAAGCCGCCTTTATTTTATGCCCCCTTTGGTGTATACTATAACTTGTATTTCAAATAAGGAGAGGTAAACCGCGTCTTGATATACGTGCCTGTATTGAAAGGAGATGTCCTGTGCGCCTGCAAAAGTACATGGCTCACTGTGGAGTGGCTTCGCGCAGAAAATGCGAGGAAATGATAAAGCAGGGCCGGGTTACCGTTAATGGTCAAGTGGTGACTCAGCTTGGAGTAAAGGTGGACCCGCAAAAGGATGAAGTAAGGGTGGACGGCAAGGCCATTTCCCTGGAACAAAAACAGGTATACATCCTTCTCTACAAACCGCGGGGGTATGTGACCACGGTGAAAGATACCCACGAAAGGCCCACCGTTGTGTCGCTGGTGGGGAATCAGCCCGCCAGGGTGTATCCGGTAGGGAGGTTGGATTTTGACACCGAGGGGGTGCTACTTCTTACCAACGACGGGGAGCTGGCCAACAAGCTTATGCACCCGCGGTACGGCGTGGAAAAGGAGTATTATGCGGTGGTGGACGGCCGTCCTTCCAAATCACAAATTCAAGCGTTTATAGATGGGATTGACATAGGCGATGCTATCGCGCATGCCCATAAGGTAAGGTTGCTCTGGCAGAAGGGCAACAGTTCGGCATTCAAGGTGGTATTGAAGGAGGGGAGAAACAGGCAGATAAGGCGGATGTTTGAAGCCATCGGCTGCCCGGTTAAATTTTTAAGGAGGGAGCGACTGGGCAATCTGGTGCTGGGCGATTTAAAGCCCGGGCAATGGCGATACCTTGATGAGGGCGAGGTAATGCAACTTAAAAAGCTGACGGAGGCGGAAACATGATAACCTTTAGGAAGATTGAGCCTCAAGACCTGGACAAGATATACTTAAATGAGGTTTTGCGGCCTTTGATTACCGTATCGAGCCAGGGCGAGAGGTTTGCTGTCGTGATTGAAGAAGATGGGGCCATAAAGGGAGGCGTAAGCGGCTACAGGCAGGGTGAAGACGCCTTTATGCAGCAAGTTGCGGTGCTGCCCGGCCTGGAGGAAGATTCTTTGCTTGACGGCCTGATCCGTTCGCTTGTGTACATACTCGAGAGGGATGGCGTTCAGAGGCTTTTTGCCATGGGCGACGAAAACTGGCACCTCTACGAGAGGATAGGGTTTAAGCGCTTTGACAGCCCGGATTCGGATTACTGCCTAGTTTTGGATATCCCGTCTTTTTTTGAGCAAAAGACCTGCAGGTGAAATGGTTTGCAGCAATTTTTTCTATACAAAAGGGCGAGTTTTTGATATAATTCTATATCAAATTTATCAATATTAGAAAATCTGGGAGGCTGAAAGGATGGAACTGTGGTACACTGAAAAGCAAACCCCCAATGTTGGAATTACATGTAAAACTATAAGCACGCTGGTGGTAGAAAAGACCAACTATCAAGAACTGGCCATCATAGATACAGTACAGTACGGGCGAATGCTGGTGCTGAACGGCATGGTTCAGACGACAGTGAAGGATGAGTTTGTGTACCATGAGATGATCACCCACATACCCCTGTTCACTCACCCCAATCCCAAGACGGTGGCTGTCATCGGAGGAGGAGACGGTGGAACGGTACGCGAGGCGCTCAAGCACCCTTCGGTTGAAAAAGTATACCTGGTTGAAATCGATGAGAGGGTGGTTGAAAACAGCAAAAGGTACCTCCCGGAGATCAGCTGTGGTCTATCTGATCCAAGGTGCGAGGTGCTGTTCCAAGACGGAATTGAGTTTATAGCACAGCACGAAAATTCCTTTGACGTTGTGCTGGTGGATTCGACTGAACCCATTGGGCCAGCTACTGGATTGTTTTCTAAAGATTTTTATTCATCGATATACAGGGCCTTGAAGGAAGATGGACTTTTTGTGGCCCAAACCGAGTCCCCATTTTTCAACGCCGAACTTATTCGCAGCGTGTATGCCAGCATAAAGCAGATCTTCCCAGTAACACGTCTTTACCTGGCTTCCATTCCCACTTATCCCAGCGGGCTGTGGAGCTTTACCCTTGGCTCAAAACGGTATGACCCCTTAGAGGTGGATGAAGAGAAAATTTTGGAAATTGACACTAAGTATTATTCTCCTGAAATCCATAAATCGGTCTTCAAGCTACCGCGCTTTGTCAAAAATCTGTTAGAAAGCTGTGAATGATTTTTCCAGGATTGACATAAGCGTTTATCATCGTTATCATTTTAAGAGGCATTGACTTCGTTTGCGTTATGGAAAGGAAATGGTACAGATGCTAAAGGAGTACAGGTGGAGCAATCGGTTCATGGGCAGCAGAGAATGCTATGATGAGAGCGATGTGATAATGGTGGGGGCACCCATGGACTATAGCGTCAGCTATAGGCCGGGTGCCCGGTTTGCCCCCCAGAAGATCAGAGAGGTCTCATATGCCATTGAAGAGTACAGCCCGTACGTGGACAGGGACCTCTCGGAAGTAAGATTTTTTGATGTAGGGGACCTGGAGCTTCCCATGGGAAATATCGTATCCAGCCTGGAAATTATCCAGCAAGCTGCCCGTGAGGTACTGGAAGATGGTAAAAAGCCCATATTTCTGGGTGGCGACCACCTCATCACTTATCCGGTGGTCAAGGAGGTTTACGAAAAATATGGAGACCAGCTCAGGCTTCTGCATTTCGATGCCCATGCCGATTTGAGGGAAGAGTATCTGGGCGAGAGAAACTCTCACGCCTCGGTGATCAGGCTGTGCAGCCAATTCCTTCCATCAAAGAACATATTTCAATTTGGCATTCGCTCTGGAACGCGCGAAGAATTCAAGTGGGCAGGGGAAAACCTCAATTTTTATCCATTTGAGGTTTTGCAACCCTTGAAAGAGGTTATAGATGTATTAAAGCCTTATCCCGTATATATTACGCTGGACATAGATGTTGTGGACCCTGCGTATGCCTGTGGTACAGGTACCCCCGAACCCGGGGGATGTATGCCCCATGAAATCTTTCAGGCGTTTAGAGCGATGAAGGGCTTAAACATCGTTGGTATGGATCTGGTGGAGGTAAATCCGGTATACGACACAGCAGGTGTAACCTCCATATTGGCTGCAAAGATAATACGAGAGGCTATGCTGATAATTTAAAAATTTAAATAAAAAATTTTTTAGAAAAAAGAAGGAAAAAGGATATTGATGTAGAATTAAAAGAAGTTGGGTCAGGAGTTTTATTTTTTAAAATTTTAAAAGGATCTGGAGGGTGTTGGATGAGTACATACGACAAAATAAGGCTTATGCAGGAACGAAAGCTGGCCATCCGTCAGGGCGGTGGCCCAGAGAGGATTCAAAAGCAGCACGAGAGCGGCAAACTGACTGCTCGCGAGAGGATTGAACGGCTGGTAGATCCAGGTAGTTTTGTCGAGATCGATGCGTTTGTGGAGCATCGCTCGGTGGAGTTTGGCCTGGATAAGATGAAGATGCCTGCCGATGGAGTGGTGACAGGCTATGCCACCATCGATGGTAGGCCCGTATATTTGTATTCTCAGGACTTTACCGTGATGGGCGGTTCGCTGGGCGAGATGCACGCCAAGAAGATTACCAAGATAATGGACATGGCCATGAAAACGGGCTGTCCCATCATTTGCATCAACGATTCGGGAGGGGCAAGGATTCAGGAAGGCATAGATGCCTTAAGCGGCTATGGCGAGATCTTTTTCCGCAACACCATGGCCTCCGGCGTCGTCCCGCAGATTTCGGTGATAGTTGGGCCATGTGCCGGAGGGGCTGTTTATTCTCCAGCTCTTACCGATTTTGTGTTCATGGTAGATAAGATCAGCAAGATGTTTATAACCGGTCCGCAGGTGGTTGAGGCGGCAACGGGCGAAAAGGTGACGGCAGAGGACTTGGGCGGTGCTTTGACCCATAACAAGATGAGCGGCGTTGCCCACTTCATAAGCGCTACCGAGGATGAGTGCTTTGCCGCGGTGAGGAAGCTTTTGAGCTATCTGCCCCTCAACAACATGGAGGACCCGCCGCTTTGCGAGTGCCAGGACGATCCTAACAGGCTGGCACCAGAGCTTAACAACATCATTCCTGACAATCCCAACAAGGCTTATGATGTAAAGGATGTTATAAGGCAGGTTGTGGACTACGGCGATTTCTTTGAGGTTCAACCGCTTTATGCTCCCAACATCGTGGTTGGGTTTGCGCGGCTTAATGGCAGATCGGTGGGAATCGTGGCCAATCAACCCAATGAGCTAGCTGGCTGTCTGGACATCAACGCCTCCGATAAAGCCGCTAGGTTTGTGCGCTTCTGCGATGCCTTCAACATCCCAATCATAACCTTCACTGATGTTCCGGGGTATTTGCCCGGGGTGGAGCAGGAGCACGGCGGCATCATACGCCACGGCGCAAAGCTGCTGTACGCATATTCGGAGGCAACCGTTCCAAAGATCAATGTGATCTTGCGCAAGGCATATGGTGGCGCGTATATAGCCATGAGCAGTAAGCATCTAGGGGCCGACATCGTAATGGCATGGCCTACGGCCGAGATTGCCGTAATGGGACCTGAAGGTGCTGCCAATATCATATTCAAGAAAGAAATCGAGAATTCAGCTGATCCCATTGAGATGAGGCAACAAAAGATCGAAGAGTATCGCAACCGCTTTGCTAATCCTTACGTGGCTGCTGCTCGCGGCTATGTCGATGACATTATCGAGCCCGAGGCTACAAGGCCAAGGCTAATTAGCGCTCTCCAGATGTTGGAAGGCAAGCGCGAAAATAGGCCACCTAAGAAGCATGGCAATATGCCCGTGTGATTAGAGGGAAATGAGGTGGATAAAATTGTTGGGTATCATTTGGGATAGTCTAAAGGTAATGGTTCTCGGCATGGGGACCGTATTCGTAGCTTTAATCGGTTTGGTGTTCATATTGAAAGGGATGCACAGGCTTACCGATAGGAGCGCGAAAGCGCAAAGGACAGCTGAAGCTGACCAAACTTTAAAAGCTGTCGAGAAGAGCGATGCGGTTGATAGCGTTGTTCAATTTCAAGGTCAGGATGAAGAGGATGAGGAGCTGGTGGCAGTTATAGCTGCTGCCGTTGCAGCTTCCCTTCATCGTTCAACCCATGACATCGTTGTTAGGTCCATAAGGCGAGTTCCTGCCATAACGCCCGTATGGAACAGGATCGGCCGTCAAGAACAAATAGCAAGCAGGTTATAAAAAAATAATCATTTTAAGGAGGAAGTAGGTATGAGGAAATTCATCATAACTGTTAACGGAAAATCCTATGAGGTTGAAGTGGAAGAGTTGTCAACTCAAACGGCAAGTGCTGTTACGCAGCCCACGCCTGTAGTAACGGCTGCACAGACATCTCAACCCGCTGCTCAGCCGGCGTCTCAAGCTGCTGCAGCACCTAAGCAAGAAAAGGCTGCCGAGCAAAAGCAAGCTTCGCAGCCCATACCCAGCGGGGCTGAGCTGGTAAAGGCGCCCATGCCCGGCACAATACTAGATGTAAAGGTGAATGTTGGAGACGAGGTAAAGAGGGGACAGGTATTGTTGATACTTGAAGCTATGAAGATGGAGAACGAGATCATGGCGCCCAGAGATGGCAAGGTTGTTTCCATCCAGGTGAGCAAGGGAGCATCGGTAAATACGGATGACGTGTTGGTAGCTTTGCAGTAATATACGTAGTAGGAGGTGAAGTAATGGGGAAACCATTGGGAGATGTAATACTGGATTTCCTTCGAGATTCAGGCTTTGCTGCCATAACATGGAAGCAAGCCTTGATGTTAGGCATATCTTGGCTTCTGATTTTTCTGGCTATAAAGAAAAAATATGAGCCTTTATTGCTCTTGCCAATAGCCTTTGGTATGATGCTTGCCAATTTGCCGTTGGCGGGGTTGACTGCAGAACCCAAATATGAAATGGTAAACGGCGAAATGAAGCTAAAAGAGGTTGGAGGACTCCTGTACTATCTTTATCAGGGTGTCAAATTGGGCGTATATCCTCCACTCATATTCTTAGGCATTGGGGCTATGACCGATTTTGGCCCGCTCATCGCCAACCCCAGCAGCTTGCTGTTGGGAGCTGCTGCCCAGCTGGGAATATTTGCAGCTTTTTTCCTGGCCAGGCTATTGGGATTTGACCCCAAAGCTGCTGCTTCAATCGGCATAATTGGCGGGGCAGATGGCCCTACCGCCATATACCTTACTACCAAGTTAAAGCCTGAGCTTTTAGGGCCGGTTGCTATTGCTGCCTATTCCTATATGGCCTTGATACCTATGATTCAGCCGCCCATTATGCGGGCGCTTACCACAAGGAAGGAGCGCCAGGTGGTGATGAAGCAGCTTAGGCCAGTATCCAAGCTGGAGAAGATTCTGTTCCCTATCGTGGTTACGGTGGTAGGGTCGCTGTTGGTCCCCTCCTCGGCTCCTCTGCTGGGAATGCTCATGCTGGGCAACCTATTCAGGGAAAGCCTTGTGGTGGATCGCCTCAGTAAGACGGCGCAGAACGAGCTCATCAACATAATTACCATATTCATTGGCGTTACGGTGGGATCCACGGCAACGGCAGAAAGGTTTATATCTCCCGATACCTTCAAGATTATTGCCCTGGGGCTTGCAGCCTTTACTTTTAGCACTGTAGGAGGCGTATTGTTAGGAAAGATTATGTACTGGGCAACTGGTGGTAAGGTCAATCCTTTGATAGGGTCTGCGGGGGTATCGGCGGTGCCCATGGCAGCCCGCGTTTCACAAATAGAAGGGCAGAGGGAGAATCCATCCAACTTCCTTTTGATGCATGCCATGGGGCCCAACGTAGCCGGCGTTATAGGTTCGGCCATTGCGGCAGGAGTGCTTCTCAACCTGTTTGGTTAATAGTATAAACTTTTGAATAGGAGGCTATTCATATGGCAAAAGTTAGGATAACCGAAACTGCTTTAAGGGATGCGCATCAGTCTTTAATCGCAACCCGAATGAGTACTGACGAAATGTTGCCTATAGTAGAGCTGATGGATGAAGTAGGATATTACTCTTTGGAGATGTGGGGCGGAGCCACCTTTGATGCATGCTTGAGGTTTTTAAACGAAGACCCATGGGAGAGGCTCCGCAGGATACGAAAGATAGTGAAGAAGACCAAGCTGCAGATGCTGCTTAGAGGACAGAACCTGCTGGGATACAAGCATTATCCCGACGATGTAGTTAAGGAATTTGTCAAAAGAGCGGTGGGCAACGGTATCGATATCATTCGAATATTCGACGCATTGAACGATGTTAGGAACCTTGAAACGGCAATTCATGCTACAATCGATGAGGGTGCCCACGCACAAGCTACCGTCGTCTATACCATAAGCCCTATACACGATATACAGCACTATATCGATACCGCCAAGACGCTGGAGCAGATGGGTGCCCATTCCCTGTGCATAAAGGATATGGCAGGGCTTCTGACGCCTTACACAGCATATGAACTGGTTAAAGAGCTTAAAAAGGTCATAAAGATACCCATTCAGGTCCACTGCCATTACACCAGCGGTTTGGCGTCTATGACTTACCTAAAGGCCATAGAGGCCGGGGCCGACGTGGTGGACTGTGCCATTTCTCCCATGGCCCTTGGCACTTCTCAGCCTGCTACTGAGCCTTTGGTGGCAGCCCTTAAGGATACGCCGTACGATACCGGGCTGGATCTTGAACTGCTCAGCAAGATAGCCGACTACTTTAGGCCTTTGCGCGAGAAATACCTGAGCAGTGGTTTGCTCAATCCAAAGGTATTGTCGGTAGACGTAAATACCTTGCGCTATCAGGTGCCCGGCGGGATGCTTTCCAACCTGGTATCTCAGCTCAAACAACAAAACAGGCTGGATAAGTATGAAGAGGTGCTCAAAGAGGTACCGAGGGTACGTGAGGATTTGGGCTATCCGCCGCTGGTAACTCCGACCAGCCAGATGGTGGGAACACAGGCGGTGCTCAACGTTATAACGGGTGAGCGTTATAAGATGGTGCCTGCCGAGGTAAGAGCATATGTAAGAGGCGAATATGGCAGGCCTCCAGGGGAGATCAAAGAAGAGGTTCGCAAGAAGATCATAGGGGACGAAAAGCCCATCACCTATCGTCCAGCAGATGCTCTTGAGCCGGCGCTTGACAAGTATCGTGAAGAGATAAAGGCTTATATGGAGCAGGAAGAAGACGTTCTAACTTACGCTCTGTTCCCGCAGGTAGCCATGAACTTCTTTAAGTACCGCCAGGCTCAGAAGTATAAGATTGACAGCACGTTGCTGGACGAGGAAAATAAAGTGCATCCCGTTTAATTGAAGTGAACCTAGAACGAAGGTGGGTTGGAGAGGGTGGTGAGCAGGCGAGGCAAAGGCCTGTGGCTTGCTCATCACCTTTTCGTTTTACTTCCCGTGCTTTGCTTCTTAAATTTGTAAAACCAGTTTTGTTTATGGTATTCCATGTGTGGTTTGTATTTAGCATTTGTGATGAAGATATATGACGTTAGGGCAGTTGCTGGTATACCTTAATACTTTCACACGGCTGCCGGGTTTTATCCTTTTTCCGCATTTGAGGCATGTGTAATTTCGTTTATAAAGGATGTCTTCGCTTATCTCCACATTGAGGTGGCCATATTTTTTCCAGCTTTTCCAGCCGGTCTTACACAGCAGGTGGCGTCTGTCGTAATCGGCGTACACCCAACGCAGTATCCTGTGAAAGTGCAGGGGATACCGGGTGTACTTTACGTACTGGACGGGCAGGCCAAGGCTTAAGGCGTATTCCTGAAAGGTGTTTTCTATTGCGCTCTGCAGAGGATCTTTGATCTTTGTGCTGTTTATGTTAAATCCCTCCTGCTTCAGCTTATGCCTTACCGTTTCAAACATGTATCCCTGGCAGATCTGTATCTCCTCGCGCTTGCTCACGTTTAGCTTTGATATGAGCGAATATACTATCTCCTCGCATTTGTCTATGTATGCCTTTTTTTCAAAGGCGCCTTCATAATAAGATTCAACGGGAATGAAGTCAAAGACGAATTCCTTGGTCTCTACCCGCATGGCGCCAATGCAGGTACCTCCTATCAGGCTTCCGCTCCCAGCGTCGTCGATTTGTACCAAACACATCCACTCCTTGGCGTTTTATATTTAACAATATTGAAATTTTCCCTCTGCCTACTTTCCTTAAAATTGTTCTGAGTTTTGTACGTTGGCCATCACCTGAAGATATTTTACTCTATTTTTAGCAATTCATCTCCATTTTATAGTAGAAGATGGAGTCTTTTTGCGCATGCTCCGATAAAATCGTGTAAATGCTCGGGGATGATAGTAAAATACTAAGGGGAAGCTCAGAAACAAAGCGTGTTGAGCGGTGCCTGCATTTGGTGGTATAATAGTGTAGACAAAACAGGATGTAGAAGGAGATGAGATATGAGGATACTGGTGTGCAACGATGACGGTATTTCTTCGAAAGGGATTATTCAGCTGGCACAAAGCATGAGCAGGATTGGGGAAGTGGTGGTAGCCGCTCCCGATGAAGAGAGGAGTGCGACAGGCCATGCTATAACGCTACATAAGCCCCTCAGGATAGAGCCGGTAAAGCTTCCTGATGTGGATGTTGAGGCTTATTCTGTCAACGGTACCCCGGCTGACTGCGTAAAAATCGGGGTGGATGTCATTATGAAGCGAAAAGTAGACTTGGTCATATCTGGCATCAACAGAGGACCCAACCTGGGTACCGACGTCATCTATTCGGGTACTGTGTCGGCAGCCATTGAAGGATGTATCCTTGGCATCCCGTCGGTTGCCATATCGCTGGTATCGTACGAATCCAACGACTTTTCGTATGCCGGTGAGGTAGCGGTTGAGGTAACCCAAAAGCTGCTTCAACACGGATTGCCCAGGGGGGCTTTGCTCAACGTAAACGTGCCGGCGGTGCCAAAAGAGGAGATAAAGGGGATAAAGGTTGTGCGGCTGGGCATACGGCGATATGCGGAGACATATATCAAGCGACTGGATCTGCGAGGCAAGCCGTATTACTGGCTTACGGGCGAGGCTATAGAAACTTCTCAGGAAGATATGCAGCTGGATACCGATATAGCTGCTGTAAGTCAGAATTATATTGCGATTACGCCAATTCACCTGGATTTGACGCTGTATCCTTTTATGGACGCAGTGGCAAGCTGGTTTAAAGGGCAATGATTGAAGAATTTAAAAGGAAGGTGGGACGTTTGATGGAAAATGAGAGCATGCCATCCCATGCCGTAAGGGCGGTTTTGGACATAAAGAATTTTCCTGACCTCTATAAGATAGTGGATTTTTTAAACAAAAATCTAAAGGACAGGGGCCTTATTTTCGGGCTCAGCCAAAAGGATGAGGAAACCATGCGCATATCTATATATGAAGTTGGCAATATGAATAAATAAAGTCTTAAACTTGCAAATTGAAGATAATGTGTTAAAATATCTTTATAGGCATCCAAGGAACCATGTTTGAGGAGGATATTAATGGTAGATAATGAAGATTTGCTCCAGAGGATTAGCGAGCGGTACAAAAAGATGAGCAAGGGCCAAAAGCTTATTGCCGATTACATCCTGAACAATTACGATAAGGCAGCTTTCATGACGGCGTCCAAGATAGGCCAGAAGGTGGGGGTAAGCGAGTCCACCGTGGTAAGATTTGCTAATATGCTGGGCTATGAGGGGTATCCGCAGCTTCAAAAGGCGCTGCAGGAGGTGATTCGCAATAAACTAACTACGGTGCAGCGAATAGAGATGACCTCCGAGCTCGACGAATCTACTCTATTGAAGACTGTGTCAAAGATGGACATAAACAATATACGCCTCACCGTTGAAGAGATAGACAAAGAGGTTTTCAATAGAGTGGTTGAGAGGATTTTTTCAGCAAGAAGCATATATGTGCTGGGGTTGAGGAGCGCTGCGCCTCTGGCTCAATTTATGGGATATTATCTGAGCTTCATATTTGAAAAAGTAAGAGTGGTGACCTCCGGGGTTAACGATATATTGGAGCAGCTCATTCACATTCAGCCGCAGGACCTGCTGATTGGCATAAGCTTTCCCAGGTATGCAAGGCGAACGGTAGAGGCCATGGCATTTGCTAAAAACAAAGGGGCCGAGACGGTGGCCATAACCGATTCGCTGCTGTCGCCTCTTACATCTTATGCAGACCACATATTGTTGGCAAGAAGCGATATGGCCTCCTTTGTCGATTCGCTGGTGGCGCCCTTGAGCCTTATCAATGCCCTGATTGTGGCTGTGGGCATTCGCAAGAAGACCGATATCTCATCCGATTTTCAAGAGCTTGAGAGGATATGGGACGAATACCAGGTGTATATTGGTAAGGATCGTTCTTAAGGGGAAATATGGCGTGTTTGTCTACATTGTAAGGCACGGGGAAACCGAATGGAACGTTGAGGGCAGAACGCAGGGGGCCTGCGACATAGGGTTGACCGATGAAGGGCGCAGACAGGCATTGCGGCTGGCCAGGCGCCTCAAAGGTGTGCCGATTAGGAAAATATACTGCAGCGACTTGAAAAGGGCTTTTGAGACCGCTTCAATCATAGGGAACGAGATTGGTCGGCAGTGGGTGGCCACTCCGCTTCTAAGGGAGGCCTGTTTTGGAAAGTGGGAAGGCCACACCATAGGCGAGATCGAATGCATCTTCCCGGGACAGCTATCCCGGTGGTATCGTGACCACACCTTTTGTGCTCCAGGCGGGGAAAGCTTAAGTTGCGTCAGGGAGAGGATAATCAAGTTTATAGACCAAATCAAGTCTTTAGAAATAGCACAGGATGAGGGTATCCTGGTGGTCTCCCACGCTTTGACCTGCAAAGTGCTTATATTGGAGCTTATGGATCTGCCATTATCTTATATCAGGAGAATCAAACAGGACAATACAGGTTTGACTGTGATAAAGGTGTTGCCTGATGAAGGTAATGTGCTCGTTTCGCTCAATGAGACGTACCATGTTGCTGATTGAATGTTACTTGTACTGTATGGCTTGTCAGGTTATAATGATAGGTGAAGGGTTTGTGATGGCGAGATAAAAATATAAAGCCGGTGATGGAGGGCATGGGATGAATCTGGTGGGAAGCAAAGAGGTTGCCCGGGCGGCCATAGAGATGTCGTTGACCCGGACCAGGGAAGAAGAAAAGGCGTTAAAGGAGCAGCTGCATCGCGAGGGTATAAGCGCTGCTGCGGTTGATTATGGCGGGGAATTCATAACTTCGGTTAACAAGATTGTAGAGCGGGCCGTTGTGGCTGCTAAAAGAGAAGGGGTAATAAGCGAAACGCATCCAGAAGAAGGGGCAGTGGCGGGAGCAACTAGGGAAGCCATTTCGCAGATCATGAACAAGGCCATTGGCCTTAACGTAGGTGGTAAGATAGGAATTGCCAGGTGCGGTGACCACATAAGCGTGGCTTTGTTCTTTGGCATAGGAATGATCCATTTAAACGAGGTGGCCATTGGCTTGGGACATAGGGTGGTATAGTTGAGGTGTTTTTTATATGCACATTAAAGCCATAAGGGGAGCTATAACCGTCGAAGAAAATACGCGCCAAGAGATTCTGGACAAGACAAAAACGCTGTTGCGTGCTATAATAGAGAAGAATAGTTTGCGCCGTGAAGACATAATCAGCATTATCTTTACAGCGACAAGGGATCTGGACGCGGTATATCCTGCGGTTGCTGCCAGGGAGATGGGCATGACCCAGGTACCGCTTTTGTGCTGCCAGGAGATGTATGTGGAGGGTAGCCTGGAAAAGTGCATACGGGTGCTCATCCACGTCCATTGGGATGATGATAAAGCTCCCCACCATGTGTATCTTGAAAAAGCTGTAAATTTAAGGCCGGATATTGCACAAACTTGAGCTTCAGAGGAGTGTCTTGATGAAGACGATTACCATTGCTATAGACGGCCCTGCAGGGGCGGGTAAAAGCACCATAGCTAAAATAGTCGCTCAGAGGCTGGACATACATTATTTGGATACGGGAGCCATGTATCGGGCGGTAGCTTTAAAGGTGCTGCAGGAAGGTTTGGACCCCTCAAATCATGAACAGGTCATATCAATTCTCCCGTCAACTCACATCGGAGTTACATACCAGCACAAGCTTCAACGCGTATATCTGGATGGAGAAGATGTCACCCATCTGCTCAGGCAGCCAGAGGTGGCAAAGGCCGCTTCAGAGATAGCGGTCATTCCCGAGGTGCGCATAAAGCTGGTGGAGCTGCAGCGGAGCATAGCACAGAATTATTCGGTGGTAGTAGACGGAAGGGATATAGGGACCTTTGTATTGCCCAATGCGGATAAAAAGTTTTACTTGACGGCTACGCTGGAGGAGAGGGCAAAGCGCCGATGGCTAGAAATGCGTGAGAAGGGCTATAATCAAAGCCTGGAGGATGTCAAAAAAGACCTTGAAGCCCGTGACAGGAATGATATGAATAGAGCCTTTGCGCCTTTACGCAAAGCGGAGGATGCCATACTCATAGATACCACTGGAAAATCGATTGAGCAGGTGGCTGACGAGGTATGCCGATATTTGACGGATATATCTGCTGATGGCTGGTAAAAGAAAAGCGGGGTGATACCTTTGTTCTACAAATTTGCACGTGCTATAGTGCGCCCCATAGTGTTTTTGCTCTTCAGGCCTCGAGTTGAAGGGCTTGAGAATTTTCCGATGGAAGGCAAGACCATCGTGTATTCAAATCATATCTCGCTGCTAGATCCCATACTGATCGGCTGTGTGCTACCGAGGCAGGTATTTTTTATAGCAAAAGTGGAATTGTTTAAAATTCCGGTGCTGCGAACCATAATCAGGCATCTTGGAGCTTTCCCCGTAAAGCGAGGTTCGGCAGACCTGTCGGCTATTAAGCATTCCCTTCAGGTGCTCAGTGAAGGAAAGGTGTTTGGTATCTTTCCTGAGGGCACAAGAAGCAAAACCGGTTTTCTTCAAAGCTTTTCCCATGGTATAGCTTCCATCGCTCATAAATCCAGGGCCAAGGTTTTACCCATTGCCATTGTGGGGCAATATAGATTGTTCAGGCCGATAACGGTCAGGATCGGCAAACCATTGAATTTTGATAATTACTTTGACCAGAAATCTAATACCGAGCTTCTCGAGAAGATGGCTGATGAAATGGAGCAGGCGCTTAGAAGTTTGCTCAGCGCTTAAAATCAGGAGGAGGCTTTTTAGGTTGAACATCATAGTGGCAAAAAATGCGGGTTTTTGTTTTGGTGTCAGGCGCGCTGTGGAGGCGGTATATAAGCAGCTTGAAAGGCCAGGCAAGGTTTATACTTACGGGCCGATTATTCATAACCCCCAGGTGGTGGAGGAGCTGAAGGCAAAAGGAGTCGTCATTGCAGAGGATTTGGAACATATAGAGGAAGGTACCATTATAATTCGTTCCCATGGCGTGCCACCGCACGTTTACCGGTTGATGAAGGATAAAGGGCTACAGGTAGTCGATGTCACATGTCCTTATGTGAAGCGGGTTCACAATCTGGTGAGCAAATACCACAGCAAGGGTTATCAGATTGTCATAGTCGGAGAAAAGGAACATCCCGAAGTAATGGGTATAAACGGCTGGTGCGACAATTCTGCATTTGTGATTAATGACCCTGAACAGGTGGAGTCCCTGCCTCATATGGCCAAGGCTTGCGTGGTAGCCCAGACCACAACGTCACACCAGAAATGGGATGCAATAGTAGAGCGGCTTCATAGCAAAGTTGATCAGCTTGAAGTCTTCAATACCATATGCAATACGACCGCTGTGAGACAGGCTGAAGCTGAAGCCATAGCCAAGATGGTGGATGTGATGCTGGTCATCGGAGGCAAAAACAGCTCCAATACCCGAAAGCTCTACTCCATATGTAAAGCCCATTGTAAAAAAACCTTTGCCATTGAAACGGCGAAGGATATTGAGGTTAATGCAATAGATCCAGGGGATAAGGTAGGCATTACCGCTGGTGCCTCTACTCCTGACTGGATCATCAAGGAGGTAATTGATATGGTGAGTCAATTGAATGATGAGAAAACGGGTTCGACCTTAAATGGGCAGCGACAGGATGATACCCGGATTTCGCGGGGACAAGCTGTCCAGCAGGAAATGCAAAATGAAGCCCTTGAGAGCAGCAATTATGACCTGAAAGGCGGCGCAGATAAATCGGCGCCTGCAATGGAGAATGCGGTACAGCAGGAACAACCAGAGCCGGAGATGCCAGCTATGGAGGATTTTGAAAAGACGGTGGTATCCTTGAGACCCGGTCAGGTTGTTCGGGGCACGATACTAAAAATAACGCCCGAAGAGGTCATAGTAAATCTGGGCTACAAGTCAGATGGCGTGCTGCCCATCAGTGAATTGACGTTGATTGACCACCATACGGGGGAAGTTAAATGGCACGAAGGCGACCCCATAGACGTCCAGGTTGTGAAGATCGATGATGGCGAGGGTAACGTTCTCCTTGCACGTAAGTCCCTTGAAAGAAGGCTGGCATGGAAGGAGCTTGAAGAGGGTTTCAAGAGTGGCAGAGAGTTTAAAGGCATCTGCACCGAGGTGGTAAAGGGTGGCGTGCTGGCCGATGTGAACGGTATTCAGGCCTTTGTGCCCGCTTCGCACCTATCTACGCGGTATATAGAAGATTTAAATTCCCTTGTGGGGACGACCTTGCGGCTTAAGATCCTGGAGCTGGACCGGCGCAGGAATAGGGTAGTGGCTTCCCAGAAAGTCATCCTGCAGGAGGAGGAAGAAGCCAGAAGGAAAGCGCTGTGGGATTCCATACAGGAGGGGCAGGTAATTACAGGAACGGTTAAAAGGCTTACAGATTTTGGCGCTTTTGTAGATATAGGCGGGGTAGATGGGCTGGTTCACATATCTGACCTGTCGTGGGGGCATATAGGTCATCCCCGGGAGGTTGTACAGGAAAACCAGACCATAACCGTAAGGGTGCTTTCGGTGGATAGAGAAAGGGGAAGGATTGCCCTTGGGTATAAGCAAACCCTTCCACAGCCCTGGGATAACGTGGGGGAGAAATACCACATAGGGGATGTTGTGACTGGCAAGGTGGTAAGGCTCACCCATTTTGGGGCTTTTGTGGAGCTTGAACCGGGCGTTGATGGGCTGGTGCACATATCAGAGGTGGCTGACAGGCATGTCAACAGGGTGGCCGACGTGCTGCAGGTAGGGCAAATGGTAAGCGTTAAAATACTGGATGTAAAACCAGAGCAGCGAAGGATAAGCCTCAGCATAAGAGAAGCGCTTCGCGAGCAGGAGGAAAAAGAAGCTAGCGAGGTGGAACAGCTATATCAGGACGATGAGAGCTTATCGGTCAGCTTGGCAGAGCTCTTTCCGGATAAATTGAGGCCCAAGAAACTTAAATAAAGGCAGCGTAAGCTGCTTTTATTGGTTTTGGATGTATAAAATTTTCGGTTATGGTAAGACTAAATACTGAACCTCACAAACACATTGAGACCCCCCTTTACAATTTTTGAGCCGCGAAAAACAGCCTTTCGCGGCTTTCTTTTTGTCAAATTGTGTGATAAACTCTATTTAGTCAAGGAACCAGATGGGGTAGGGGGATGGTGCATGAAGTGGACATATGAAGAATTTAAAAGAGCGGTGCTAGAGCTAACCGGCATCGATTTATCCAATTACAAGGAAAAGCAGATGAAAAGGCGTATCGATTCATTGATAAGCCGTAACGGCTATGATGGGTACCAGGCATATTACCGGGCACTTGTTGAAGATAAAGAGAGGCTAGCCCGGTTTTTGAGCTATATAACCATAAACGTTTCTGAGTTTTTTCGAAATCCCAATCAATGGGCCGTCCTTGAAAAGGAGATACTTCCCGATTTGCTGAAAAAGTACAGCAGTATCAACATTTGGAGTGCAGCCTGTTCTACCGGCGAGGAGCCCTATTCGCTGGTGATGCTCTTGACCAAGTTTCTCCCGCTGGAGCGCATACGCATCCTGGCCACCGATATAGACCAGGAGGCGCTAAACAAAGCCAGGGAGGGCATATACGATGCCAGGAGCTTACAGTCGGTGCCGCGGGGATTGGTCGATAGATATTTTAAACCTCTCAATGGCCTTTTTGCCATTGATCCTCGAATTAAAGCATGCGTCGACTTTAAACGCCATGACTTGTTAAAGGACCCTTTTCCAGAAAATTGCCATCTCATACTGTGCAGGAACGTCATGATATATTTTACAGAGGAAGCCAAAGTAAAGGTTTATGAGAAGCTCCACGATGCGCTTCATCCGGACGGAGTATTGTTTGTGGGCAGCACCGAACAAATCATAATCCCCCAGAGATATAAACTCCAGCCCCTCAAACCCTTTTTTTATAAGAGGATATGAGGTTTAGCCAGAGCAGAGGGCGTTTATCCTGCATGCTATGTTGTTCAAATCAACTATTTCGTCGTAAAGCCCATGCTGTATGATGGCTTTCGGCATCCCAAATATGGTACAGGTAGAAGCCGACTGTGCTATGACGTAACTGCCGGCTTTTTTAGCCTTTTGTATCCCCGCCAGACCATCATTCCCCATGCCAGTCATTATGACGCACAGGGCCTCACGGCCGTACGTCTTGCCGGCCGTTTCCATGAGCAGGTCCACCGAAGGAGCGTGTATATAGCCAAACATGTCCTTGGGATAGAGAGAAACCACGTCCCTTTTTTCTATGGCTATGTTCATTCCACCGGGGCATATGTAAACGTGGCCTGGCTGCAATACCTGATTGTGCTGGGCTTCAATCACAGGCACTGTGGAGATGGAATCAAGGCGCTGTGCCAGGCTTTTCGTAAATATGGGCGGCATGTGCTGCGCTATGACTATTGGGGCGGCGATGTTGGGCTTGATGTTGGGTATGACCTCGGCCAGGGCTTTGGGCCCTCCGGTTGATATCCCTATACAAACTATGGCATACTTGCTATTTAGTGGTAAAGCGTTATTTACAGCCTTATGCTCATTTTGTTGTCTGTTTTGAGCGGCGCCGTATGCGTTGCTTTCAATGGCCATGTATATTTTTTTCAGCAGTGTATCTTCGCTTAATTGTTCTTTTGATACATAGTCAATAGCACCGTTTTCCAATGCTCTGAGGGTAAGTTCGACCTCTTCGCTTGTCAGGGAGCTTACCAGTATTACAGGGATAGGACAGGTTGCCATGATCCTCTCTACCGCTTCTATGCCGGACATACGGGGCATCACGATATCCATAGTGACTATATCAGGGCGCAGGGCCTGAACCTTTTCCACGGCCTCGATGCCATCTCTGGCCACACCCACCACCTTTATATTGGGGTCTGATTCAATGAGCGAGCGAATTCGCATCCGCATAAAAGCTGAATCGTCTGCTATCAATACTTTAATCAAAAAGATCATCTCCTATTGCGTTGTTTTAATGCATATATATTATAACAAAAAAAGAGGGTCATGGTTGAGAGCAAATGGCAGTGGCTATTCTGTCCCTTTCGGATTGACCTGTCCACTTCTTCGGGTTATAATGATTATACGAACAGCAGCTGTTCTTTTATTCGATAGGGTGGGAGAGGGTATAATCCCTTTTTTGAAATGTTTTGCCTGATGAATATAGCATGGCTAGCAATATGCCAGGCGGCAAGCTTAAGAATTATAACCCATTTGGATGGCGTTTTTCAGATGGGCCGTGCTGTATTCAAATAAAGATATGGGATGAAGGAAGTAACAACGGTTGAAAATATCAATACAAAATGATATAATTTTAATTGAGTGATTATCGATGTTGTTGAGTATACAAAAAGTTAAAGAAACATACAACATCAGCAGAAGTACATTAATAAATTGGGAAAAGGAAGGGTTAATAACTCCAATTAGGACGCCAAAAGGGAGAAGAAGATACAAAAAAGAAGGGGAAGACGTGATAACAATGCAGGCTAAACTTACTTTCCCAAGCAAGGAAGATGAGCAAAGAGTGCTGGATTTAATGAGAAGATGGTCATCCTGCATGAGATATGCATATAACAGGCTTTTAGAAGGCTCGAGCAGAAACACACTAAAAGGAGAGGGTTTTTAATTTAAATTCGAGGTATGTAGATGATGCGATAATGAAGGCAAAGAGCGTTTTAGAGTCTTGCAGAGAAAGGGACGAAAACCCCAGTAAGGTTATCTTTGGTGGCAGGAGTTTGTTTGATAAGCTCAAGAAACGGCACATAAACGGTAAGGCATACAAGAGGTTAAGACAAGAGTGGCAAGAGAGAAGGAAAGGCAATCTTTATTCAAGAGGTGACAGGAGCAAGAAAGGGAATCTCAACACAAGGATTGAGATATATGAGTATACAGGTTATAGAGGTTAATCCCGTATATACATCAGTGATAGGGCTTTTAAAGTATACGCCGCAGTATATGATAAGCAAGGACGTAGCGGCGTCGTATGTGATAGCGAGGAGAGGGCTTGGACTAAAAGAGCAGATTCCCGAAGGGTATATGGCAATTGTAGAGCATTTAGATGCTGGGGAATTAGAGGGATTGAAAGAGCATGTAAAGAAAACGGTTAAGAAT